>JBASAE010000623.1:0-6134 GCA_049654285.1 Microbacterium sp. | reverse complement strand
GTTCTGGTGAGCATCCCGCAGCACGACCTCCCGGCGATCGGGATCGCGCTCGCCGGGTGACCCACGGGATGCCCGGCGGGCGAACCTGCGGGAATGGCGCAACCCTCGCAGCAGGACTATGCTCGACGGGCAGTTCTCGTGAAGGGGAATCCCGTGGGCATCATCGAAGCCGTGGCCGCGCTCGTCGGCCTCGGGTCGCTCGTCTATCTGGCATACGCCCTGCTCCACCCCGATCGGGTGTGATGGCCCCCGCGTCCGCGATCGACTGGCTCTTCGCCGCCTCGGCGCTGCTCGCCACCGGCCTCGTGCTCGGACTGCTGTACCGCCCGCTGGGCGACTACATGGCCCACGCGTTCACCTCCGAGCGGCATTGGCGCATCGAGAAGCTGGTGTACCGGCTCTCCGGCGTCGACCCCGGCAGGCAGCAGTCCTGGCGGCGGTACCTCGGCTCGGTCCTCGCCTTCTCCGCGGTCGGCCTCGTGCTGCTCTACGCCCTGCTGCGCCTGCAGCCGCTGCTCCCCTACTCGCTCGGGCTCCCGCCGATGCGGCCCGATCTGGCGTTCAACACCGCGGCGTCCTTCGTGGGCAACACCAACTGGCAGTCCTACTCCCCCGAGCAGATGCTCGGCCACGGGGTGCAGATGGGCGGCCTGGCGGTGCAGAACTTCGTGTCGGCAGCCGTGAGCATGGCCGTGGCCGCAGCGCTGATCCGCGGTTTCGCCGCCCGGCGCGGGCGCAGCGGGCTGGGCAGCTTCTGGGTCGATCTCGTGCGCATCACCCTGCGCATCCTGCTGCCGCTCTCCGTCATCGCGGCGGTCGCGCTCCTCGCAGGCGGCGTGATCCAGAACT
This sequence comes from Microbacterium sp., assembly GCA_049654285.1. GTDB lineage: Bacteria > Actinomycetota > Actinomycetes > Actinomycetales > Microbacteriaceae > Microbacterium. The sequence goes on along the minus strand of JBASAE010000623.1, from coordinate 5,285 downwards.
TCTCCGGCTTCACCGGGGTCACGACGGTGTCCGGCGCCGAGCAGTCCCTTCCGGGCGGCCCGGTCGCCTCGCAGGAGTCGATCAAGATGCTCGGCACCAACGGTGGCGGCTTCTTCAACGCGAACTCGGCGCATCCGTTCGAGAATCCGACGCCGTGGACGAACCTTCTGCAGACGATCCTGCTGCTGGTCATCCCGTTCTCGATGCCGCGCGCGTTCGGCACGATGGTGGGCGACCAGCGCGCGGGCCTCGCGCTGCTGATCACGATGGCCGTGCTCTTCGTGTTCGTCTACCTGCCGCTGACCGCCTTCGAGCTCGCCGGCGCGGGAACCGCCCCGCAGCTCGCAGGAGGGGCGATGGAGGGAAAGGAGCAGCGGTTCGGGATCATCGGGTCGACGCTGTTCGCGACCGCCACGACCGGCACCACAGGCGGCGCGGTGAACTCGATGCACGGCTCGTACACGGCCTTCGGCGGCCTCATGCTGATGCTCGACATGACCCTCGGGGAGGTGGCGCCCGGCGGCGCCGGGTCGGGCACCTATGCCCTCCTCATCCTCATGGTGATCGCGGTGTTCCTGGCGGCCCTGCTGCTGGGCCGCTCCCCCGTGTACCTCGGCAAACGGCTCGGCGTGCGCGAGCTCAAACTGGTGAGCATCGCGATCCTGATCATGCCCGTGCTCGCGATCGGCGGCATCGCGGCAAGCTTCACGATCCCGCCGATGCGCGAGGAGATCCTGTCCCGCCTCGGCAACGACGGCCCACACGGCCTGTCCGAGGTGATCTACGCCTTCGTCTCGGCCGCCGTCAACAACGGCTCGGCGTTCGCAGGGCTCGACGCCGACCACCCCTCGCTGAACATCGCTCTCGGCGTCGTCATCCTGCTCGGCCGCTTCCTCCCCATCGTGCTCGTGCTCGCCCTGGCCGGCTCCCTCGCCGCGCAGGGCGCGTCGCAGGCGGTCGAGCTGCCGCTGCACCGCCCGCAGTTCATCGTGCTGCTGGTCAGCCTGATCGTCTTCATCACGGTGCCGATGTTCGTGCCGCTGCTGCTGGCCGGCCCGTTCGCGGAAGGGCTCCTCGGATGAGCGTTTCCCGGACGGACCCGACGCGACGGCCCCCGCTCCCGCGACCACAGGCCGGGGAGCAGGACCGCGACTCGGTCATCGCCCTGCGCACGGTCGGCCCGGTGCTGCTGGACGCCCTGCGCAAGTTCGATCCCCGCTATCTGTGGCACAACCCCGTGCTGCTGCTCACCGAGATCGGGGCGGCGCTGACCACGCTCATCGCGCTGGCCGAGCCGTTCGTGGGCGGTGCGGTGCCCTCGGGAGGCGTCGTGCTGCCCCCGGGCTTCACCGGGCTCCTCGCCCTCGGCTTCTGGGCCTGCCTGTACACCGCGACGCTCGCCGAGTCCATCGCCGAGGGACGGGGGCGCAGCCGCACCGCGTCGCTGCGACGCACCCGGCGCACGGACATCGCGCATCGTGTCGCGGAGTACGACCACGGCAAGGACCCCGCGGCGCGGTCGGCGGCCGTCGAGGAGATCGACGCGCACCGGCTGCAGCCCGGCGACGTCGTCGTGGTCGAGGCGGGCGACGTGATCCCTGCGGACGGCGAGGTGCTGTGGGGCGTCGCCGAGGTCGACGAGTCGGAGTTCACCGGGCATCCCGGAGCGGTCATCCGGCAGCAGGGCGGCGACCGCACCGCCGTCACCGGCGGCACGCGCGACCTGTCGGATCGCCTGGTCGTGCGGGTCAGCGCTCCGCCGGACGCCGGGGCCGTGGAGCGCACGATCCGCCTCGCCAGCAGCGCCCGCCGTAAGAAGGCGCCTCTCGAGGTGGCGTTCAGCGCCCTGCTCGCGTCGTTCTCGCTCTCGTTCGTGATCCTCGCCCTGACGCTGAACGCCGCCGTCTCCCCGGTGGCCGCCCCGGTGTCCGTCCCGGTGCTGGTCGCGCTCGTGGTCTGCCTGATCCCCACCGAGATCGCGGCGCTCATGTCGGTGACCGGGATCGCCGGGATGTATCAGCTGCTGCACCGGGGCGTGCTGGTCACCTCGGCGAAGGCGCTGGAGACCGCCGGGGACATCACCACCGTCCTGCTCGACAAGACCGGCACGGTGACCCGCGGGAACCGCAGCGCGACGGCGTTCATCCCGGTCGGCGGGAACTCCCGGGGACGCCTGATGCGCATGGCCGCGCTGGCCTCGACCGCCGACCCCACCCCCGAGGGCGCGTCGACCGTTCGGCTGGCCGCCGAATCGGGGGTGGAGCTCGGACAGGACGATTCGGAGAGCGGCGTCTTCGTGCCGTTCAGCGCGGCGACGCGCCTCTCCGGGGTGGACCTGCCCGACGGCACCGGCATCCGCAAGGGCGCTGTGTCGGCGGTGGCCGCCTGGCTGAAGCAGCAGGGCACGCAGCCGCCGCGCGAGATCATCGTCGATCTCAAGGAGCGGGCGCGGGAGATCGCGCGAACCGGCGGCACGCCGATGGCCGTGGCGATGAAGGTCCCGGGGGATCGGGGACGTGTGCTCGGACTCATCCATCTCCAGGACGTCGTGAAGGAGGGCGTGCGCACCCGCATCGCCGGGCTGCACGACCTCGGCGTGCGCACCGTGATGGTGTCCGGCGACCACAAGCTCACCGCGAAGGCGATCAGCGACCAGGTCGGCATCGACGAGTGCATCGGCGACACGACCCCGGAGGACAAGCTCGCGATCATCCAGCAGGAGCAGAAGAAGGGCCATCTGGTGGCGATGAGCGGCGACGGCATCAACGACGCGCCCGCGCTCGCGCAGGCCGACATCGGCATCGCGATGAACACCGCGACCTCCGCCGCGAAGGAGGCGGCGAACATGATCATCCTCGACGACGACCCGGCGCACCTCGTCGACATCATCGAGGTCGGCCGGCGTCAGATGGCCACCCGCGGAGCGCTCATCACGTTCAATTTCGCGAACGACGCGGTGCGGTATCTCACGCTGTTCCCGGCGCTGTTCGTCGGCGTCTTCCCCGGGCTGGACGCGCTGAACGTCCTGGGGCTGCACTCGCCGGCGTCCGCGATCCTGTCCACCGTGATCTTCAGCACGGTCGTGATGGGCGTGCTCATCCCACTCGCCCTGATCGGCGTGCCGTACCGCACCACGGACATGCGTGGCGCCCTCACCCGCAACCTGCTGATCTGCGGGCTGAGCGGCATCGCGGTCCCGATCGTCGCGATCAAGATCATCGACCTCGTCGTCAGCCTGCTGCCGGGATTCTGAGGAGCCGCGTCATGACCCGTCCCATCGCCCGCATCGGAAGGCCCGTCTGGACCGCCGTCCGGCTGATGCTGATCTTCACGGTGCTGCTCGGCATCGTGTACCCGCTGCTCGTCTGGGGCATCGGCCAGGCGGCCTTCCCCGGTCAGGCGAACGGATCGCTGGTGCACCGGGCCGACGGAGGCGTGGCGGGCTCCGCGCTGATCGGGCAGAGCTTCGCGGATGCCTCGGGCGCCCCGCTCCCGCAGTACTTCCAGCCCCGGCCGTCGGTGTCCGACGACGACCCGCGCGCCTCCGGGGGATCGAACCTCGGGCCCGAGAGCGAAGAGCTGATCGCCCAGATCGAGGTGCGCCGCGCGCAGGTGGCCGCGTTCAACAGCGTCGCCCCGTCAGACGTGCCGGTCGACGCCGTGACGGCGTCGGGCTCGGGACTCGATCCGCACATCAGCCCGGCCTACGCCGCGCTGCAGGTGCAGCGCGTGGCGGATGCCCGTGGCATGCCGGTCGAGGCGGTCACCGCGCTCGTGGAGAGGCATACGACGGGCCGTGATCTCGGATTCCTCGGCGAACCGCGCGTGAACGTCGTCGAGCTCAACCTCGCGCTCGACACGGCACGCTGACCTGCCCGGCGCCCGGTGCTCGCAAAGCGGACGGAAAGCCGCTACAAAGAGGGAGAGCATGCGGCGTCTGCCGCGCCCCCCTGCTGAGAGGACGCCGTTGTGACCGATTCCCCTGCCCTGCACTACACCGGCCGTTTCGTCCGCACCGATCTCGAGCCCGGAGATCCCGCCGCCTCCGCCGAGGCGATGCTGGTGCGGGATGGGCGGATCGTGGCGATCGGCTCCCGTGACGAGGTCTCCGCGCCCGCCGGAACGGCCACGGTCGACCTCGGCGAGGGCTGGGCGATCCCCGGGCTGATCGAGCCGCACGGGCATCCGTCCGAGTCGGCGGCGCTGATGGGCGACGGCGTGGTCGACATCCGTCCGGTGACGCTCGAGCAGGCCGATCAGGTCTGGGACGCGATCAAGGCCGCGCTCGCGGCGGAGCCGCGCCCCGCACGGGTCGTCGCGAACGGCTGGGACCCGCTGCTGCAGCCCGGGCTCACTCCCCCGACGATCCAGCAGCTAGACGAGCTCGCCGGCGACATCCCGCTGGTCATCGTGCACAACTCGCTGCACTCGGCGTACTTCAACTCCGCCGCCGCACGGGAAGCGGGCGTCGACCGGGACACCCCGGACCCGGCCGGCGCGTCCTATGAGCACGACGCATCGGGCGGGCTGACCGGCCTGGCGCTGGAGGCGGCCGCGGTGTCCCGCATCGTGGGGCCGGCGCTGGCGGCCGCGCAGGCGGAGCTGCCGCGAAGGATGGCGGCACACCTCTGGGATCTGCGCCGGCAGCGCGGCATCACGACGATCGCCGACCTCACCTGGACGCACGATCTCGGGCGGCTGTTCGCCGGCATGTCCCACGCGGGCATGCTGCCGGCGCGGGTGCGGGGCTACGAGATGTCCAGTCCCGGGGCCACGGCCACCGTGCCGCTGCAGAACGGCGATGCCTGGCAGCGGCAGGTGGGCATCAAGATCTGGTCGGACGGCTCTCCCTGGGTGGGCAACATCGCGACCTCCTTCCCCTATCTCGACACGGTCGCGACGCGCGCTCTCGGGTTCGAGGCCGGGCACGTCGGGCACGCGAACTACACCACCGAGCAGCTGATCGAGATCGGCTCGCAGTACGCCGGGGACGGATGGCAGTTCGCCTGCCACTCGCATGGCGACGTGGCGATCGACAGCACGCTGGACGCCTATGAGGAGCTGATCCGCCGGTTCGCGCTGCACGACCACCGGTTCCGGATCGAGCACTGCGGCCTGATGACGCCCGCGCAGTTCCAGCGCGCGGCGGGGCTCGGGGTGACGGTGAGCCTGTTCGTCGACCACATCACCTACTGGGGCGATGTGCTCGTCGACGATCTGTTCGGCGAGCGGGGCGCCGCGTGGGCGGATGCCGGGGCGGCCTTCGCCGCCGGGCATCGGGCCAC
>JBASAE010000622.1:0-11270 GCA_049654285.1 Microbacterium sp. | reverse complement strand
CGCGCCGAACACCGACACCAGCACGAACCAGAGGGCGGAGGGCTTGAGCAGCCCGATCATCCTCTTGAAGCTCGGCCAGAAGTGGTCGGCCTTGCCGGGCGCCGGGCCGTCGAACATGCCGCCGCCGTGCTGGCGGGCCTTCTCGGCCTGCTCCTGCTCGGCCTTCTCCTCCTCGGTGAGCGGCGCGGCCGTCTCGGCGACCGCACCGCCACGGCCGGCACGGGCCTGGGCGATGCGCTCTGCGCGCGCCTGCTTGCGCGAGTTCTGCTCTGCGCCGCTCATGCGTCCACCCCCAGCTGCGACTCGACGATCTCACGGTAGGTCTCGCTCGTGGCGAGCAGTTCGTCGTGCGTGCCGACGCCCACCACGGCGCCGTCCTCGAGCACGACGATGCGGTCGGCATCGGTGATCGTCGAGACGCGCTGCGCGACGACGATCTTCGTGACGTCGGGTAGCTCCCGCCACAAGGCCTGCCGCAATCGGGCATCCGTCGTCAGGTCGAGAGCGGAGAACGAGTCGTCGAAGACGAGGATCTGCGGCTGGTGCACGATGGCCCGTGCGATCGCGAGACGTTGCCGCTGACCGCCGGACACGTTCGTGCCGCCCTGTGCGATCCGCGAGTTCAGCCCCTCGGGCATCTCCTCCACGAAGTCACGCCCCTGGGCGATCTCCAGCGCCTTCCAGAGCTCGTCGTCCGTGGCCTCCTCACGCCCGTAGCGGAGGTTGGACGCCACGGTGCCGGCGAACAGGAACGGCCGCTGCGGGATCAGGCCGATGCTCTTCCACAGCGCCTCGATGTCGGCCTCGCGCACGTCGACGCCGCCGACCCGTACGGCTCCGCCGGTCGTGTCGAACAGGCGCGGGATCAGCGAGACCAACGTGGTCTTGCCGGCGCCGGTCGACCCGATGATCGCGACGGTCTCCCCCTTCGCCGCGGCGAAGCTGATGTCGGTGAGCACCGGCGCCTCGGCCCCCGGGTAGGTGAACTCGACCTTGTCGAAGGCGACCGCCCCCGGCTCGGGGAAGTCGGCGATGCCGTTCTCGGGCCGGGAGATCGTCGACTCCACGTCGAGCACCTCGCCGACGCGCTCGGCCGAGACGGCGGCGCGCGGGATCATCATCGCCATGAAGCTCGACATGATGATCCCCATCATGATCTGGCCGATGTACTGCATGAACGCGAAGATCGTGCCGACCTGGGCGTTGCCGGCGTTGACCTCGACGCCGCCGAACCAGATCACCGCGACCACGGTCACGTTGAGCACCAGCATGAACAGCGGGAACATCAGCACGAAGAGCGAGCCGATGTTGCGGCCGAGCACCATGAGGTCGGTGTTGACCGCGCGGAAGCGCTGCTCCTCGATGCGCTCACGCACGAAGGCGCGCACCACACGCACGCCGGTGAGCTGCTCGCGCATGATGCGGTTGACGTCGTCGATCTTGCGCTGGTTCCGGCGGAACAGCGGCACCATGCGGCCGATGATGAGCACGGCGATGATGAGCAGTGCGGGCACCGAGACGGCGATCAGCCAGCTGAGGCCGACGTCGGTCTGGATGGCCTTGATGATGCCGCCGATGGCCAGCAGGGGCGCGGTGACGAACATCGTCGCGCCCATCATCGCGAGCATCTGCACCTGCTGCACGTCGTTGGTGTTGCGGGTGATCAGCGAGCCGGCGCCGAACTGCGCGACCTCGCGTTCGGAGAACCCGCTGACCTGGGCGAACACGTCGGCGCGGATGTCGCGGCCGGCCGCCATCGCCATGCGCGCCGCGAACAGCGTCGCGAGGATCGAGGCGAGGATCTGGCTGAGGGAGACCAGCAGCATGAAGCCGCCGCGGGCCCAGATGTAGCCGATGTCGGCTTTGGCGACGCCGTTGTTGATGATGTCGGCGTTGATCTCGGGCAGGTTGAGCGAGGCCATCACACTGGCGAACTGCAGCACCACGATGAGGAGCAGCAGCCACCAATAATTCTTGAGGTATCGGACGAGGAGTTTACCCAGCACGGTGGAGTCCTTTTGAGTCGGTGGCACGATCGCGAAATCGGCCACGTCATAGCGTGCCACGCGGGTCGGACATTTGGGTAGGCGGGTCACGCTCCCTTCGCTGACAGCGAACCGGATGCCCCGGTCGCAGCGGGTTTCCACCCTCCGCCCAGAAACCCGCAGGACCACGCTGAATAGAATCTGGTCGGACGAAGGGATGTCATGGACGCGGATGCCGTGCTGCTGGTGTGCGACTACTCGCTGCGCTATCTGGGCGGCGCGCAGACGGCGTTCCTGCGCCAGGCGGAGGCGCTGGCAGCGGAAGGCGTGCGGGTGGTCGTGCTGGCCCCGGACGCGGACGCCGTGACCGCGCTCCCCGGGGTGGTGCTGGTCTCGCCGCCGCGGCGCGGCACGATCCCCGTGCTCGACCTGCCCCTGCTCGGCACCGCGGAGGATCTCGAGCCCCTGGTCGCCGCGACCGTGCGCCGGCACGGCGTGGAGGCGATCGTGGTGCACTCCGAGTTCGCGCTGGCCGCGGCGTCCCTCGCGGTGGGGCGGCGGCTCGACATCCCGGTGCTGCACACCGTGCACACCTTCTTCTGGACGGCGCCGGCCGCGCTCGCGCCGTTCGCACCGCTGGTGTCTGCGGTGCACCGCAGGCTCACGGGCATCCGGGAGGGAGGACGACACGGCGGCAGCCACGCGCTGAACAACGCCCTGCGGACCATGACGCTCCGCGTGGCCGAGCGCGCCGATGTCGTGCTGTCACCCTCGAAGCATCAGGCCGACGCCCTGCGCGCCGCCGGCGCCGGCCGCGTGGAGGCGTTCTCGAACGTCGCCCAGCCTCTCGCTGAGGCCCCGGCGGTCGCTGAAGGCCCGCTCCGCCTGCTCTGGGTCGCCCGGTTCGCGCCCGAGAAGCGCGTCGAGGTCGCTCTCGACGCGATGCGGATCGTGCAGGACGGTCCCGGCGCCGATCGCGTGCACCTCGACGTGGCCGGCGGCACGCACCGTCCCGTTCCGGGAGTGACATTCCACGGCTCGGTGCCGGGCGCGCAGGTCGGGGCGCTGATGGATGCCTCGGATGCCGCCCTGATCACGTCGTTGGGCTTCGACAACCAGCCGATGGTCGCGCTCGAGGCGTTCTCGCACGGCCGCCCCGTCATCGTCAGCGATCCGGTGCTCGCCGACGAGTTCGGCGATGCCGCCCTGCTCACGCCGACCCCGGATGCCCGGGGGCTGGCCGAACTCATCCGGCAGCTGGCCGAGGATCGCGGCGTCCTCGCCCCGCATCGCGAGGCAGCTCTCGCCTACGCCCGCGACCGCCAGCCCGCCGCGCACGTCGCCCGCCTGCGGGAGCTCATCGCCTCCGTGGGCTGACCCACGTCCGCGCCTGAAGGCTCGACCTGCCCCGCACCCACGCCCGGCCCGTGCCCCTGCGTCCCAGCTGCGGAAGGGCAGCGGCACGCGCACGGAAACGGGCGCGCCGACACCTGAGGACGCCGACTACCCGAACAGCGGCACCGCCGGCACGAACTCCCGCGCGGGTGCGCCGGCGTCCTCGGGCAGCTCCGCGATCGTCGCCGGCTGCCACCGCGGGTTCCGGTCCTTGTCGACCAGCTGCGCGCGGATGCCCTCCGCCAGGTCGGGATGGTTCTCCATGAACCACACCACCCGGCGGTACTCGCCCGCGAGCGCCTCGCGCACCCCGCCCATGGCACGCGCCTCGCGCACCGCGTCCAGCGTCACCGCGAGCCCGGTCGGCGCGAGCTCCTCCAGCACGGATGCAGCGGCAGCGGCATCCGCCTCGTCCGACGCGCGCAGCCGAGACAGCACCTCGCCGATCGTCGGCGCTGAGAACGCCTCGTCGACCCACGCCCGCTTCGCCGGCAGCGAGGAAGGCTCGGGCGTCTCGTCGAACAGCAGCACCAGCTCGCTGGGGCTGCCCGGATCGGCGCGGTAGGCCAGGGCCTCGCGCAGGCCATCGAGCCGCTCCGAGGGCACGAAATAGTCCGCGAAGCCGCAGTGCACGGCATCCGAGGCGTCCATCTGCGCGCCGGTCAGCCCGAGGTACTCGCCCAGCCGACCCGGCGCACGGCCGAGCAGCCACGTGCCGCCCACGTCGGGGGTGAACCCGATCCGGGTCTCGGGCATCGCCAGCCGGGACCGCTCGGTGACGACGCGGATCGCGGCGTGCCCCGCCAGCCCGATCCCGCCGCCCATCGTGATGCCGTCGGCGAAGGCGACGATCGGCTTCGGGTACTCGGCGATGGCGGCGTTCATCGCATACTCCGCACGGAAGAACCCGCTCGCCTCCCGTGCCCGCCCCGCGACGACCTCGTCGTACAGCGCACGCACGTCGCCGCCCGCGCACAGTCCTCGTTCGCCTGCGCCGTCGATCAGCACGGTGGTGATGTCGCTGTCGGAGACCCAGGCGTCCAGCGCCTCATGGATCAGCTGGATCATGCCGAGATCGAGGGCGTTGATCGCCTCGGGACGATTCAGGGTGATCCGCCCGAGGGAGTTCTCGACGCGAACCAGGACACGGGATACTTCGGGCGACGCGCTCACGCAGCCAGGCTACCCGCACCGCGCTCCCGGCCACGCGCCGACGACGACCCGCCCTCCGACGGTCCACCGATCGCACGCCCGGACGAGGCGTTCGATCCCGCCCCGGGAAGCGGGGAGATCACCCGGGATGACGGTACCGCTCGCCTCGGACCCGCGTGATTGCGCGAGACGGGGGGCGAAATGAGCGCGGAACCGGCATTTCCCGACAGAATAGAACGACGGCCGGATAGCAGAGAGGTGCCCGATGCCCGAGGGACAGGTGCTCGAGTTCACCCGAGCGACGAAACGGTACGGCGAGATCACCGCGCTCTCCGACTTCTCGGCGCGCATCGCGCCCGGGGCGGTCACCGGGCTGCTCGGCCCGAACGGAGCCGGCAAGACGACCACGCTGCGCCTTCTGCTCGGGCAGCTCCGCGCTACCTCGGGCACGGCGACGATCGGCGGTCAGACCTATGCCGAGCTGCGGCATCCGCTGCGCACGGTCGGCTTCGTGCTCGAAGAGGCGCTCTACCGCCCGCGCCGCACCGCAGAACGGCAGCTGCAGCTGGCCGCCAAGGCGAACGGGCTCCCGCTGGCACGCGTGGACGAAGTGCTCGACCTGGTGGGGCTCGGCCAGGACGCGCAGACCCGCATCGGCACCTTCTCGCTCGGCATGCGTCAGCGACTGAGCGTCGCGGGCGCACTCCTCGGTGACCCGGGTGCGCTGGTGCTCGACGAGCCCGCCAACGGACTCGATCCCGAGGGCATCCGCTGGATGCGCCTGCTGATGCGCCGTCTGGCCGATGAAGGCCGTACCGTGCTGGTGTCCTCGCATGTGCTCAGCGAGGTCGAGCAGATCGCCGATGACGTCGTGGTGCTCGCGAAGGGTCGCGCGATGTACGCCGGGAGCATCGACCAGCTGGCCGATCCGGCGACGGGCGCCGTCGTGGTGGACGCCGTGGATCGCGCCCAGCTCACCGCCGCCCTGACCGCGGCCGGCCTCGACTTCGACGTGCTGCGCTCCGGAGTCACGGTGCGCGGCTCGGATGCCGCATCGATCGGAAGGATCGCGGCCTCGGCCGGTGTCGCGCTCTCCGTGCTGCATCAGCGCGGCCCCAGTCTGGAGGAGGTCTTCCTCGATCTGGTCTACGGCCGCAGAACGGACTCCGGGGCGACGGGAACGGGTGTCGCGGGCGACGCGGGCTCGGATGCCGGGAGCGGAGGGGTCGAGTTCGCGGACTCCGGTGCGGCGCAGGAGAGCACCGCGGCGACGGACGAGGCCGGAGCCGGAGCCGGGATCGACGAGAGCAGCGCGCCGGCGGACGGTGCTGCACCGGAAGAGACCGCCGGACTGGCAGAGGGCGTCATACTGGCGGGCGCCACAGGACTGGCGGGGGCCGCAGGACTGGCCGTCGCGGGCGCCGTGTCCGCGAATGCTGACGACCGGGGCGCCGAAGCAGTCGACCACGACGGCGACGAGTCGGCGGAGGCCGAGGGTCACGGTTCGGAGCAGGATGCCGACGACGAGGGCAGGACCGACGAGGAGGCCGGTGCGACGCTCGGCGAGCCCGTCGCCGCCGAGCAGGCGGACGTGCGGGACGGAACCGAGACGGTGCAGGACGGCTCGACCCTGGCCGGCGACGCAGCCGGGCAGGACGACGCGACCGCGCAGGACGACGCGACCCAGCAGGACGGTTCGACGTCACAGGATGAGGCATCCGCACAGGACGACGCGACCCAGCAGGGCGACGCGACCTCACAGGACGACGCATCCACACAGGACGACGCGGCCCAGCAGGATGACACGACCTCACAGGACGACGCATCCGCACAGGACGACGTGGCGCAGCGGGACGACAGGACCTCACAGGACGCGACCCCGCAGGACGATACGACTCCGCAGGACGGCTCGAGCTCGCAGGAAGACACGACCTCACAGGACGACACGAGCCCGCAGGAAGACACGACCTCACAGGACGGTTCGACCTCACAGAACGACGCATCCGCACAGGACGACACGACCTCACAGAACGACGCATCCGCACAGGACGACACGGCCCCGCAGGACGACACAACCCCGCAAGAAGACACAACCCCGCAGGACGACACGACCTCGCAGGGTGCCACGACCGAGCAGGACGAGGCCGTGCAGGGCGGAACGCCTGAAGAGGACGGCGATTCGGCCGCTCAGGCGGCCGACGTCGAGGAAGGGGACTCCGACCGGGAGGGGATCGCCCAAGACGGTGCGACCGACCGGACCTCCACCGACGCCTCCGAGCAGGGCGATGCGGAGCACGACGCCCCCGTGACCCAGGACGACACCTCCGCGGGGCTCGTGGGAGATGACGCCGAAGCCGCCGGGCAGCCGGCCGATGACGAGCACCGCGAGGAGGTCGCGGGCGACGCGGCCCCGCAGGACGACGACGCATCCGATGCCGCGGACGACGCGGATGGCACTGCTCCTGTGAAGCCCGCCGACCCCGATTCCGGACCGTCGACGGACGCGGACGACAGCGCTCCCGCCGACGGGGACGACAGGTCCGCCGAGGAGGCGACGAGCACCGACGACGCAGCGCCGGCGGCCGACGAGCACAAAGCCGGACACGACGAGGATGCGGATGGCGGATCCGAGCAGCAGTCCGAGGCCGCACCGGACTCCGCCGAGCACTCCGACGCCGCAGACGCGGATGACGCCTCCTCACACGATGAGAACGGCATCGAGCAGAGCGGCGCGGACGCCGGGCCGGCAGACGCCGATGAGACCGCCGAGCACCCGGCCGGGTCGGAGCCGGACGCCGCATCGTCCGAACCGCTGACCGACGCCGTGGCATCCGAACAGGGCGAGGGCGACGGGGCACCGGAGCACCACGAGTCCGGATTCGCCGAGGAGGCCGCGCTGCTGTTCGCCGCCTCGCGCGCCACGACCGCCGCAGACGCCGAGCGCGCCGGATCCTCCGAGGAGCGCGACACGGCCCCCTCGGACGACGAACAGAAGCGGGACGACGACGCCAACGATGACGCGGCCGCGTCAGACACCGCTGCCTCGCCCGACGCCGACGGAAACGATGACGATGCCGCGCACGACGCGTCGCACGACGAGGACGCTGCGACCGCCGACCCGGCCTCCGAGCATGAGCACGGCGACCACGGCGGATCCGACCGGCCCGCGGAGGACGCCGAGGCGGGCGCGACGGAGCACGACGACACCGCGCACGCCGACGCGGAGGAGCAGTCTCCGGCCGACGAGCACACCCGGCCCCTCGACACCGCGGCCTGGGCCCCCGTGATCGATCAGGCGGACGAGATCGACGTGGACCGCGGCGACGACTCCGAGGCATCCGGTTCCGAGCCGTCCGACCCGCTGCTCCCCTTCGCGACCTCGGCGATCACGCTGCCCGGCGAGACCGTCGAGCCGACGTTCACCGAGCTGATCACCGGGCTCCCGACGATCGCCGCCCACTCCGACGACGACCTCGAGGACGACGTGGTCGATGACGTGCCGCTCACCGGCGACGAGGCGTTCGCTCCCGTGCTGAGCCGCGACATCGACGAGGCGGGCGTGTCGCCCGAGCCGCACTCCGCAGACGAGACCTCGGAAGGCACCCCCGAGACGCCCGAGTCCGAGGCCGAGGCGTCCCCTGAGGGAGCCGGGGAGCCCGACGAGGACCCCCGTGTCGCGGCGATGCGCAATTCGATCGCCGCCGCAGCGCGCGCGTACTTCGAGGACCCGGCGCCGGCATACCCCTACGGCCGGCCCCAGGAAGACTCCGGACAGGATGCCTCCGCTCCGGAGGAACCCGGGCAGGACGACCCCGACGAGGGATCAGACGACGATCAGCACGAGTGAGGCGGACGTTCCGCGGATCGGATGAGCTCACGCGGGCGGAACCCGGCGAATCGCCGCATCGCAGAACGTCCGGGGACCGCGCGGGGTGATCAGGCCGGACGCGGCCGGATCACCGGGCGCTTTCTGCCCTTCGACGCCGGAACGGGGATCGGCGCCGTCGAGGCGATGGTGACGACGTCCGCCGGCTCGTCGGTCACATCCAGGCGCAACGCCTGGGTGAGCGCCAGACCGTGCCGGGTGGTGAGGATCAGGCGCTGGAACTGCTCATCGCCCTCGAGGTCGATGACCACGCCGGGGCGGTGCCGGCGGATCATGACGAAGTCGACCGTCGCCGCCGCCTTCCAGGTGCCGGCCGCCAGGACGCCGGGGATGTGCGTGCCCGGTCCCGGGACGCCACGCAGCCAGGTCCACACGTCATCGGTGAGCTGCACCTTGATGATGGTGTCGCGCGCGATGCGCAGGTTCCCGCGGTAGAACGTCACGGCGCGCTCGATCGGCGAGAGCCCGATCTCGAGCTGCGTCTGATCCAGCAGTAACGTCACCACCTGACCAGTCTGCCAGCGCGACACTGAAAGTTGGCAGCGTGTCGCTCACAGCTCGGCAACGTTCACCCCGTCACCCGCTGCTCGCCTCGCTCAGCCACGCCCCCGCTGGCGCCCGTGATCGAGCAGGGACGGCGACGTACGCGATTACGAGGCACTCCCCGCGGCGGCGGCCGCGTCGGGGAGCGCCCGCTCGATCAGGGCGAGATCCTCGTCGGTGTGCGCGGCGGTGAAGAACCACGCCTCGAACACGCTGGGCGGCAGGGCGATGCCCTCCTCACGCATCGCGTGGAAGAACGGCGGGTACCGGAACGCCTGCTGCGCCTGCGCCTGCGCGTAATCGCGCGGCTCCTCAGGAGCGAAGGCGACGCCGAACAGGCTGCCCGCCCGCGGGACGGCGTGCACGACGCCGGCATCCGTCAGCGCCTGATCGAGCGCGGCGGCGATGCGGGATGCCGCGGCATCCACCCGCTCGTACACCGCGGGGGTCGCGAGTCGCAGCGTCGCGAGCCCGGCCGCGACGGACAGCGGGTTCCCCGAGAGGGTGCCCGCCTGGTACACCGGTCCGAGCGGAGCGAGCAGATCCATGACCTCGGCCCGGCCGCCGAGCGCGGCGAGCGGCATCCCTCCGCCGACCACCTTGCCGAACGTGATGATGTCGGGCAGGTACTCCTCGCCCGAGGCCTGCTGCAGCCCCCAGTAACCGGCCGAGTGCACGCGGAACCCGGTGAGCACCTCGTCGAGGATCAGCAGAGCGCCGTGCGCGTGCGCGGTGTCGGCGATGAGCCGGTTGAATCCCGGACGCGGCGGCACGACGCCCATGTTCGCGGCGGCGGCCTCGACGATCACCGCGGCGATGCGTGGACCGTGCTCGGCGAACACCGCGGAGAGTGCCTCCGGGTCGTTGTAGTCGATCACGAGGGTCTGCGCGGCGATCGGCGCGGGGACCCCGGCGGACCCGGGCAGGGCGAGGGTGGCGACGCCGGACCCCGCCGCGGCGAGCAGGCCGTCGGAATGACCGTGATAGTGTCCGGCGAACTTCACCAGCAGGTCGCGCCCTGTCGCGCCGCGGGCCAGGCGGATCGCGGTCATGGTCGCCTCGGTGCCGGTCGAGACCAGGCGCACGCGCTCGACGGGATGCCGGTCGCCGTGGCGCACGCGGTCGGCGATCAGCGCGGCGAGCTCGACCTCGCCCTCGGTCGGCGCGCCGAAGGACAGGCCGTGGGCGGCCGCCTGCTGCACCGCCTCCACGACCTCGGGATGCGCGTGCCCGAGCAGTGCCGGGCCCCAGGAGGCGACGAGATCGACGTACTCGCGGCCCGCGGCATCGGTCACGCGGGCTCCGCGGGCGGATGCCAGGAATCGCGGCGCTCCCCCGACCGAGCCGTACGCCCGCACGGGCGAGTTCACCCCTCCCGGGATGACCGCGCGCGCGGCGTCGAACAGCTCCTCGTTCCGGTCCGTCATGCCCGCCACGCTACGGCACGCGCCTATGCATCAGCCCCGGTGCGATGGTGGCCCCCGTGCGGGCGGGCGGCTTCGCACCTGTGGGCGTTCGCGGCGACGGAGAGCGTTTCGTCTCGTCGGCTCGCTGCGCTCGCTTCTCGCTCAACGACCGACCGGGGAGGAGAGCGAGCGCGCGGCTTCGACGGCGTAGTACGTGAGGATCGCGTCCGCGCCAGCACGCCGGATCGACAGCAGGGACTCGAGCACGGCCGCCCGCCGGTCGATCCAGCCGTTCGCGGCGGCCGCCTCGATCATCGCGTACTCCCCCGACACCTGATATGCCCAAACCGGAATATTCACGGTGTCGCGCACCTCGCGCAGCACGTCGAGGAAGCCCATGGCGGGTTTCACCATGACGACGTCAGCGCCCTCGGCCTCGTCGACGACCGCCTCGCGCACGCCTTCGCGGCGGTTGCCCGGGTCGAGCTGATACGTGCGGCGATCGCCCTGCAGCTGCGAGTCGACGGCCTCACGGAACGGTCCGTAGAACGCGCTGGCGTACTTCGCGGCGTAGGCGAGCAGCAGCACGTCCTCATAGCCGGCCGCGTCCAGCACGGTGCGCACGTGCGCGACCTGGCCGTCCATCATGCCGGAGAGCCCGAGCAGCCGCGATCCGGCACCGGCCTGCGCGAGCGCCGTCGCCGAGTATCGCTCCAGCGTCGCGTCGTTGTCCACGGATCCGTCGTCCGCAAGCACCCCGCAGTGCCCGTGATCGGTGAACTCGTCGAGGCACAGGTCGGTCTGCACCACGAGCGCGTCGCCCACCTCGGCGACGACGGCCTCGGTCGCGACGTTGAGGATGCCGTGCGGATCGTCCGCTCCCGAGCCGCGTGCGTCGCGCCG
>JBASAE010000621.1:0-2914 GCA_049654285.1 Microbacterium sp. | reverse complement strand
GTCGGTGCCCCTCGCGCTCGAACTGGGCACCGCACTGCTCGACGCAGCGCGCCCCGCGGAGGTGCGCACGCTGCTGGCGTCCCTGCCCGATGAGGTGCGTGCACTCGGCCGGTTCCAGGTGCTGGCGGTGCGGGCGGCCCTGGCCGAGGACGATCGCGAGGCGGCGCGACGGCTCCTCGAGGAGGGGTTCGAGGTGCCCGATCTGCGCGAGGGCGAGCTGAGCATGTCGGCGCTGTGGCGTGAGACGTTCGGCGACCGACCGGTGCCGCCGCACTACGATTTCACGATGACCCCCGGCGACTGAGGCCCCGCCCTCGCGTACGGATGCAGGACGACGCGACGTCTGCAGGGCCATTCATCGGCGTGTCGCCCGCCATCCGTGCAGACCGACCTGCAGGTGTGCCGGCGCTCCCGCACTCGGGCGGGGGCTCAGCCTTCCACACCCGCGGAGAGGTCGTCGAGCAGCTGAACGGCGGCACGGGCGTAGTCGCCGATCCAGCGGTCGTGGATGCGCTTGATCGGCAGCGGCGCGAGGATCAGGCGCCGCTCGCGGCCGCGTCTCTCCCCGATGACGAGCTCGGCCCGCTCCAGCACACGCAGATGCTGCAGCACGGTGGTGCGGTCGAGCTCAGGGAAGCAGGCGCACAGCTGTCCGGTCGTGCGCGGAGCCTCGCGGAGCCGATCCAGCATCCGACGCCGGACCGGGGCGGCGAGCGCCTTGAAGACGAGATCGTCGCTTCCCTCCTCCGATGACATGTTGTAATCTTACAACATGTCTGAGAACGAAACAGCACTCGGAGCCCTCTCGTTCACGGTGTCGGGCCGCATCGCGCGTCCCCGCGCCGAGGTGTACGAGGCGGTCGCCGACCCCGCGCAGCTGTCGCGGTACTTCACCACCGGAGGCGCCCACGGACGCCTCGAAGCCGGCACCGAGGTCTCGTGGGACTTCGCCGACTTCCCCGGGCGCTTCCCCGTCACGGTCGTCGAGGCCGCGCCGCCGGAGCGCATCGTCATCGAGTGGGCCGCCGCCCCCGACTCGAACCCCACCGGCGTCACCCGCACGACGTTCGCGTTCTCGCCGATCGACGACGGTGGCCGCACGCTGGTCACGATCACCGAGGAGTCCTGGAGCGCGACGGATGCCGGAGCGAAGAGCGCCTTCGGCAACTGCGAGGGCTGGACCGGCATGCTCGCCGCCATGAAGGCCTGGGTCGAGCACGGCATCAACCTGCGCGAGGGCTTCTACGCCTGACGCACCACTTCGCCGAGACCGCCGCCGCGGAGAGGACGCGCGCGATCTCCTCGCCGCAACACCGCATGCGCACGTCTCGTCGCTCCGACCATCGGCGAGCATCCGCAGACTCGACGTCCGCGACATCCCGGGCGCGAAGGTCCCTGCGACGCGATACTCTCCGGTCATGAGCAGCCCTGCGCCCGGAGACAAGCGGATGTCGCTGCGCTACGCGGGGCGCTGCCGTATCTGCGGGACGGAGCTGCCCGCGGGCACCCAGGCTGTGTACGAGCGCCCTACCCGGACGGTGCGGTGCATCGCGTGCCCCCCACCGGCCGGCGAGGACGATGCCGGATACACGGCCGCCAGAGACGGCACGTCCGCAACGCCAGAGGCGGCTCCGCTCACGGCATCCTCCGGCCCACCGGCCGATCCGCGACCTGTGACCCCGCCGTCGGCCGCTCCCCCACGGGTCCCTCCGGGATCGACCATTCCACCGCCGCCCGCCCCTGCCGACGACCTAAGGCTGCGTGCTCCCGCGTCCGCGGTCATCGCCGAGACGCTACGAGTGCAGTCCACCTCGATCCCGCGATCCCGCCTGGCCCGCTTCTTCGGGAGGTCGCCGTTGTCGGCGGAAGCGACCCCCTGGTACCTGGGCGCTCTCGGCGAGCTGACCGTCGGCCGGGTTCTGGACAGCTTGGGACCGGGCTGGCACACGATCCACGCGGTGCCGATCGGGCGGCGCGGCAGCGACATCGACCACCTCGCCATCGGCCCCTCCGGTGTTTTCACCATCAACACCAAGCATCATGCGGGCAAGGTGTGGATCGCGTCCCGCACACTGATGGTGAACGGACAGCGCACGAGCCATCTGCGCAACGCGGTGCACGAAGCGAGCCGCGCGGCGAAACTCCTCGGTGCCGCGGCCGGTGGCCCCGTCTTCGTGACACCGATAATCGCGATCGTCGGCGCACGCACGCTGACGATCCGCGAGCACCCCGACGATGTGGTGGTCGCGCGCGCGGAGAGGCTCGTCCGCGCGCTGCAGCGCCGCCCGCCCGTCCTGTCCCCAGAGGAGGTCGCCGAACTCGCCGGCCTCGCCGCCGATCCTGCAACCTGGAGATCGACCGAGCCCGCGGTTCCCGATCTCGCCGCGTTCGCAGAGCTGCGCGAGTCCGTGACATCCGCACACCGAATCCGCACTGCCTGGGCGTTCGGTGGAATCATCGCGGTGATCGCCGCCCCGTTCGCCGCGATGGCCGGTTTCGGGCTGCTGATCTGAAGAAGCATCCAGAGAGTCTGATCTCCGAACGCGTGTCCGGCCACCCTACCCACGACCGCGGGCGTCCGGGGCGCCTCCCGCCGGATAGCCTGGAGGCGAGCTCGACAGGAGGGGCATGTTCGACAGTCCTCTCTCGGCATCGGCATACGAGGTGCTCGAGGTCGCGCCGGATGCCGACGACGAGACGCTGCGGCGGGCGTACCGGCTGCAGCTGCGCCGGACGCACCCCGACACCGGCGGCGACGCCGCGGTGTTCATCCGCGTGCAGCGGGCCTGGGAGCTCGTCGGCACGCCCGGGGATCGCGCTGCATACGATCGCGGGCACGGCTTCGCGGGCGCATCGGACTGGGCCGGGTGGCGGGCGCCCGCACCTCGCACCGACACGCGCCCCCGGGCGAGGA
>JBASAE010000620.1:0-1990 GCA_049654285.1 Microbacterium sp. | reverse complement strand
ACGACGGCGTTGCCGACGCGCTGTGCGCCGCGCAGCATCCGGGCCTCCAGCCGGCGGGTGCCGGGCACCGGCTCGAGCTCCCGGGGCAGCACCGCGGGCGCCTGGCCGAACGCCCTGCGTGAGGTGGTCAGCACGCGACGCCCCAGCAGGTGGTTGCCCGCACCGCCGATCGCCGCGCCGACGCCGAACGGCAGGGCCTTTCCGATGAAGGATGCGCCGCCGGCCTTGGCGAACTGCTTGAGGAACGAGCGCTTGAGCTGATCGACCAGCGGACCCATCGCCGCACGGGGCATCGACTTCGTCACGAGCTCGCCCCAGTAGCTCGATCGCGGCGCCCCTCGTCCGGTGGCCTGCCTGGCGAGCTGGCCGACGAGATCGACGCCCTCCTTGCCGAGCATGAGGGTCATCACCAGCGCGCGGGCACGCTCGGGGTTGTCCACCGGGATGCCGTGCACCTCGGCGACGGACTGGGCGAACAGCGCCGTCGACTCGACGAAGCCGAGCGTCTCGACGCCCGAGAGGGCGAGCGTGACCCCGGTGCCGATGCCGGGGACGACGGCCGTGGCGCCCACGGCCGCGCCACCCGTGGTCACCGCCGTCAGATATCGGGTCTCCAGGATGCGGATGACCTCCGCGGGGGTGGCGTCGGGATGCCGGAGCCGGATGCTGCGGATGTGCGCGACCACCAGCGGTCGCTGCACGGCGAGCACACGGTCGACCCCGCGCACCACGAAGGGGTGCCCGGCGGGTCCGGCCGGCACCGTGTCGTCCCCCGGCGCGTCGTCGGGCAGGGAGTGGATCTTGTGCACCTTCTTGCGCATACACACAGATTAGGGATCGTGAGCAGAAAGGATGCCGAGAGACGGGCATCCGCAGACGCCGAGAGCCGGGCTCCGAAGGGAACCCGGCTCTCGTGCGGTGCGCGGTGCTCAGACGAACTGGTTCGCGCGCTCCAGATCCTCGGCGAAGTCCACCTCGACCGCGTACAGGTCGGAGATGTCCATCGGCTCGAGCAGCACGCCGTCCTCCGCGATCGCGAGCTCGAGGCCGCGCTCGAAGTAGTCCTGATCGTCGACGCGCTGCAACTGGCGCATGAACGCCTTCTTGTGCGCCGAGGAGATGTAGTTGATGCCGACGGCCTCACCGATGCCGCCGCGCACCGTCTTCGAGAGCTCCTTGATGTAGCCCTCGGCGGTGACGGTGTACTTCACCTCTTCATCGCTGACCTTGGCGGTGTTGACCGTCACGAACGACTGGTCGCGTTCGATCAGCTCGATCGCGCGGCCCAGGATACGCGGGTCGAAGACGACGTCGCCGTTCATCCACAGCACGCCGCCGCGGCCGGTCACGCTGAGCGCGCGGAGCAGGCTCTTGGAGGTGTTGGTCACGTCGTAGCGCTCGTTGTGCACGTAGTCCACATGCGGGAAGGCCTCGATGATCGTCTCGGCGCGGTAGCCGACCACGGTCGTGATGCGGGCGTCGCGGCCGAACGCGGCACGGATGTTGTCGTGCTGCTGCTGCATGATCGAGCGTCCGTCGCCGAGCTCGGTGAGAGGCTTCGGAAGAGTGCGCCCGAGACGCGAGCCCATGCCGGCGGCGAGGATGACGGTCTGAAGAGTCACTGATGCTCCTAAGGAAAGTGCGTTCGCGGCCGGTTCATCGGCCGGACACCTCTTCGTGCCATGTCTATGGTAGCGAACCCCTCTCGGGGCGCTCAGGGAGAGGAGGGGCCGTTGCCGTTTCGTGATCGGTTGCACACGGAACACTCAGGATGATTTCGAGGGTGAGGTCGCCGCTCCGCCCTGGGAGCATCGACTCCGGGTTGATAGCGTAAAGAGTGTGACTGCCACCCCTGACGCCGGACGCCCGCCCTCGGATCCCGCCGCGCGGACGGCGGCGGCCAAGGCCGCCGCTCGCGCTGCAGCCGAGACCAAGGCGGCGGCCGCGAAGGACGCCGCGGCTGAGTCCGCTTCGAAGACCGCGGCTGTCA
>JBASAE010000619.1:0-3825 GCA_049654285.1 Microbacterium sp. | reverse complement strand
CGTGCGGGCACGCTGACCGACACCGACACCGACACCGACACCGGCACCGGCACCGGCAACGTCACGGGCACGGCTGCGGCCTGACCTTCGCTAGCCCGTTCTCGTTCGCTGACGGGATTCTGTCTGTAGTACCCTGGAAAGAGTGGACACGCCCCGTCGCGGGCAACGCGAGGGGGAATCGCATATATGGATCTGCGTGAATATCTGCGCGTCTTCCGGGCGCACTGGCTCGGGATGGTCGCCATCACGCTCGCGGGCATCGTGCTCGCCTTCGGATGGACCCTGCTGCAGCCGAAGGTCTACACCGCCGACTCCAGTGCCATCGTCCAGGCATCCAGCAGCGGCCCCGGCGACGGGCTGACCTCGGCGATGATCGGCAACCAGGTCGCCTCCTCCAAGGTCAAGACCTACGTCGACCTCGGCACCTCCCGCGCGGTGGCGCAGCGCGTCATCGACGAGCTGAAGCTCAAGACCTCGCCGGAGAGCCTGGTCACCAAGGTCTCCGTCACCAACCCGATCGACACGGTCTCGCTCCGGGTCAGCGCGAAGGCGTCGACGCCCACGGGCGCCCGCGACATCGCCGAGGCCTGGGTACGCGCGATGGGCGCCGAGGTGAACGACCAGGAGACCGGCGACCCGACCAAGACCGGCGCCGCGTTCCTCCGCCCCGTCGACTCCGCCCGGCTGCCGTCGAGCCCCTCCTCGCCCAACACCAAGCTCGCGCTCGCGCTGGGCGGCCTGCTCGGGCTCGCCGGCGCGGTCGGCTACGGCCTGCTGCGCTACACGCTCGACCGTCGCATCCGCTCGGTCGAGGGCGTCGAGAAGGAGACCGGCGTCGCGGTGGTCGGCACGATCCCCGAGGAGAAGAGCTTCACGACCGAGGACCGCCTGGTGCCCTTCGACGGCGGCAACTCCTCGGGCAGCTCCAGCGCCCATCTGTTCGGCATCGCCGAGGCTGTGCGCGAGCTGCGCACCAACATCCAGTACATGGACGTCGACAACCCGCCGCGCGTGATCGTCGTGACCAGCCCGCTGCCCGGCGACGGTAAGTCGACGATCGCGGCGAACCTGGCCATCACCCTCGCCTCGGGCGGGCAGCCCGTCGTGCTGATCGACGGCGACCTGCGCCGGCCGATGGTCGAGACCATCTTCAGCCTTCCCCAGGGCGCCGGCGTCTCCGACGTGCTCGCGGGCCGCGCCTCGCTCGGAGACGTCGTGCAGCGGTTCGGCAACGGGCATCTGCACGTGATCGGCGCCGGCAAGGTGCCGCCGAACCCCAGCGAGGTGCTCGGCTCGGCGCGCATGCGCGAACTGCTGAGCGCGCTCTCCCGCGAGGCGATCGTCATCGTCGACGCCCCGCCGCTGATCCCGGTGACCGATGCCGCGGTGCTCGCGCACAGCGCGGACGGCGCGATCATCGTCGGCACCGTGGGCAAGACCACCTTCGAGGTGCTCGGCAAGGCCCTGGGCAACCTGGAGCGCGCCGGTGCGCGTGCGCTCGGCATCGTGCTCAACCGCGTGCCCAAGCGCGGCAGCGGCGCCGCCTACTACGGCTATCAGTACCACGGCGAGTACTACCGCAGCGAGAACGACCAGTCGCTCGAGAAGCCCAGCGGCAAGCTGCCCTCGCTCCCCGGCCTGCGACGCGAGAACGCGGCGTGACGGCCGCGTTCGACGTCAGCGCCCTCGGGGCGCGGGTGCGCCTGCAGCCCGCAGAGGACCTCGACCCGCAGGTCGTCGCGCGGGTCCGCGCCTCCTGGGCCGATGCGATCCTGACGGACGGCGGCGAGCCGGACGCCACGGTGCCGATCCCCTCGGACGTCGACGCGGAGCTGATGGCCGAGCGTCTCACGGTGAACGTCACGCTGGCCGCCCTCGGACACCGCCGGGGCGAGCTGGTGATGTTCCACGCCGCCGGCGTCGCCGACGAGCGGGGGCGCGTCGCGGCCTTCGTGGGACCGTCCGGCCGGGGCAAGACCACGCTCAGCCGGGCACTCGGCCAGGAGTACGGCTACGTCTCCGACGAGTCGATCGGCGTCGCCCCCGATCTCGAGGTGCTGCCGTACCGCAAACCGCTCTCCCTGGTGCGGAAGGGGGCTCCGAAGGAGCAGGTCGCCCCCAGCGCGTTCGGCGTGCAGGGCCTGCCGGATGCCCCGCTGCGCCTGTCGGCCCTCGCGATCCTCGACCGCGACGCCGACCTCGACGCCCCGGTGATCGAGCGCGTCGGGCTCTGCGACGCCGTCGCCGAGCTCGTGCCGCAGATGAGCTACTTCCCGGAGCTGTCGACGCCGCTGCAGGCCCTCGCCGGAATGGCCGACCGGATCGGCGGGCTGGTGCACCTGCGCTACCCGGATGCCACGAAGGTGGCCCCGCTCATCCCCGAGCTGCTCGACCGGGCGGACGTCGCGGAGCCCTGGGAGCCGGTGCCCGCCGGCGTCGCGGAGGGGCCCTATGACGATTCGGCCGTGGTCGACGCGGTGCGCGTCGGCGACCGCACCGTCGTGCTCACCGCGCGCCGCATCCAGGTGCTCGACGGCATCGCACCGACCGTCTGGGACGCGGTGCGCACGGGGAACGACCTCGACGGGATCGTCGCGCAGGTCGTCGAGGAGTTCGGCGAGCCGGAGGGCGACCCCCGGGAGCTCGTCGGGAACGCCCTCGATGCGCTGATCGACGAGGGCATCCTCTCGCCGCGCTGAATCCCGGCCGCGCGGGAACCGCCCGGCGCCGGATCCGTTCCGGCGTTCAGTGCCCGGCGGCGGCCGCCTGCGCGGCACGGCGCTGCTCCCGGGGTGGGGGCAGACCCGCGGCGCTCAGCGCTCGACGCAGCTGCAGGGCGCTCTGGAACCCCGCGTACTTCGCGATCTCGTCCACCGACAGCGGCAGGTACTGCGGGTTGTGCAGCAGCGATCCGGCCAGCTCCAGCCTCATCCCCCGCAGCACGTCCCCGGGCGTCGTGTCGATGCGCGCGAACGCCCGCTGCAGCTGACGCATGGACACGTACAGCTCGTTCGCGAGCTCGGCGATCGTGAACGTCGCGTCCTCGCGGTGCAGCAGCATCGTGGAACGGGCGCGGTCCACGAGCGACGCCGGGCTGCGGTCCGGGGCCTCGGCCGACAGCTCCTCGAGGGCCGTGCCGAAGATCATCTCCGCCAGCAGCCGCTCGATCGCGTACCTCGACACCGACGAGCCCTCGTCGGGCTGACGGGAGACCGACTGCGCGAACGCGCGGAAGGCCATCACCAGGGGAGAGCGCCGCAGCAGCACCGGCTCGGTGGGCAGCCCGCCGGAGAACTCGGCCAGCGCCTCGCCGTGAGCCCAGATGCAGAGCACATCGGTGGGGTCGTCCCAGATCAGGGGCAGCATCCCGCCCGGGGGCAGGAACACCCCGACGGGCGGGTGTCCCCCGGCATCGGGGAGGCCGTGCCCGCCGCGGGGGAAGACCGTCAGCCCGTGCGTCGGCCCGCCGCAGGCCCACGGCTCCTCGTGTACGACGTGCGAGGTGACGGTCAGGTTGCGGAATCGTCGTGCGGAGACGAGGCCCGACTCATGGGTGTCGCGGGCGAGGTGGGTGCGGAGAAGCCGGGACAGCGAACCTGACACGATGATCCTGGGGGGTGAGAAACGAGGTGATGCCGACATGATAGCGGCAGGATGTCGCCGGGCGCGAAGCGGCGGGCGCGGCCCGTATCGCTCGGATGGCGCGATCCGCCCCGGATTCACCCGTCGATGGCCAGGCGCACGACTCTCTCGACCTCATCGAGCGCCGGCACGATCTGATCGGCGGACTGCTCGTACACATGCATCGGCTGCCGGTAGGGATTG
>JBASAE010000618.1:0-7760 GCA_049654285.1 Microbacterium sp. | reverse complement strand
ACAGAGCGGGGTTTTGCAGTGACTAATCGGACTCTCCTGATCGAGGGCGCGCACATCGTCACCGTCGATGCGCACGACACGCGGTACGACGACGGTTATATCCTCGTGCGCGACGGGGAGATCATCTCGATCGGCGACAGCGCTGACGCGCCTGCCGAGGCCGACGAGCGGATCGACGCACGCGGCCAGCTCGTCATCCCCGGCCTGATCAACACCCATCAGCATCCCTGGTTCACCCTTTTCAAGGGGCTGGCGCAGTCCGTCGACAAGAACCCCGGAGAGGTCATCGGTCAGATGAGCCCGCTCTCCCGCCGCCCGGATTGGGTCGCCGGCGCACGGCTCGGCTATCTCGAGATGCTGTTGTCAGGGACGACGACCGTGCTCACGCACTGGAACACGCCGACCGACATCGATGATGTCCGCGCCCTCCTCGAGCCGGGCGAGGCGCTCGGAATCCGCAATGTGTTCGCGAAGGAGGTGCGTCTCGTGCCTTCTCTCGACGACCAGCTCGTCCTGGCGGAGGAGTCGCACCGGGCCTTCGATCGTGGCGGGCGAGGCCTGACCACCATCGGTATGGTGCTCGAGTCTGGGCTGGTGCACCGGGAACGCGGCACGACCAGCGACGAGCTTCTCACGCGCGGCCACGACCTCGCGAAGCGGCTGGACATGCCGGTCACCGGCCATGTCGGCAGCTACACCGGCTACCAGGACTACGTCCGCAAGTACGGTGAGACCGACTTCGAGTACTTGTCTCGCCTGGGCGTGCTCGACGAGCATTGGGTGCTCGGGCACGCTATCGTCGTCCGCGACGGCGACATCGATCTCATAGCGGCCAGTGGGGCGACCGTGTCGCACACCCCGACCTCTGAATCGTCGCGGGGGGGCGGGATCGTCCCCGTCCGGCGCATGAGGGACCGCGGCGTGCGGGTGGCGCTGGGCACCGACGGGCCGATGGTCGATATGACGGTCGACATGCTCGAGCAGATCAAGGCCGTCATGCTCATCCAGAACCAGGTGCACCTGAACCCCGCAGCGATCACCCCCATCGAAGCGCTGCGGATGGCCACCATCGACGCGGCTGTCGGTGTGGGCCTCGGAGACAGGATCGGCTCGCTCGAGATCGGCAAGCGCGCGGACATCGCGATCTTCCCTCTCGAGACCATCGCGACATCGGTCTGGCTCGATCCTCTCTCCGTGGCCACCCGCTCGCTGAACGGGCGGGATGTGCAGACGCTCATCATCGACGGACGTGTCGTCATCCGGCAAGGGCGTCTCACCACGGCGTCGGAGGACGAGGTCCACGCGATCGTCGAGGAGGCGAGCGCACGTGCCGCCCACCTCTCCTCCCAACTCATCTGACCAACACCGTTCATACGACCACGAAAACCGAAGGAGCTCACCCGTGACCGATATCGACTACACCCCGCTCGTCAAGGCGATCCGCGGCGATGTCGTGCTTCCTCAGGACGAGGAGTACGACGAGGCGCGCAGGATCTGGAACGCCATGGTCGATAAGCGTCCCGCATCGATCGTCTACTGCCAGAATGTGAACGACGCGAAGAACGCCCTGGTTTTCGCCCGCGAGAAGGGACTCCCCATCGCCATCCGCGGTGGCGGACACGGCGTGGCGGGGAAGGCTGTTGTCGATGACGGCATGGTCATCGACATGTCGCGCATGAAGGGCATCCGAGTCGACACCACGACGAACCGTGTCTGGGCGCAGGCAGGGTGCACGTTGGGCGACGTCGACCCCGAGACCCAGGCGTACGGCCTCGTCGTGCCGTTCGGTGTCGTCTCGCTCACCGGAATCGCGGGGCTCACGCTCGGCGGCGGACTCGGGCACGTGATGCGCAGCTGCGGTCTCACGTGCGACAACCTCGTCTCGGCCGACATCATCACCGCCGAGGGCGAGATCCTCACCGTGGACGAGAACCGTCACCCCGATCTGTTCTGGGCTCTGCGCGGCGGCGGCGGCAACTTCGGTATCGTCACCGCCTTCGAGTACCAGGCGCACAAGATCGGCCCGATGGTCGCCGCCGGTGGTGTGACCTGGGCTGCCGAGGATGCGCCTGAGGTGCTGCGCTTCCTCAACGACTTCATGGCGACCGCTCCTGACGAACTCGGCGTGGTCACCGCCTTCACGCGTGTGTCGGACAGTCCGACCGCTCCGACCGAGCTTCGTGGCCGGCTCGTCTTCGGCGCGACCTTGGTGTGGAACGGCACCGTCGCGGACGGGATGGCTGCGTTCGCACCCATCCGCGAGTTCGGTGCGCCGTTGCTTGACACCGTCCAGCCGATGTTGTTCACCGACCTGCAGCGCCGCCGCGACGGCAGTAGCCCCGCGCGTCAGAGCTACTGGAAGTCGGGCTACATCGCCGATATCACCGATGGATTCATCGATGTCGTCATGGAGTACGTTCAGAAGACCTCTGGAACTACGATCGTCGAAGTCGTCGCCCTCGGCGGCGCGGTGGCGCGCATCCCCGCTGACGCGACGGCGTTCGGATCGCGCGACGGTCGTTTCGCCTACGGGATCTTCGGCCTGTGGGACGACCCCGCCGAGAACGCCGACCAGATGGCATGGATCCGGGCGTTCCACGAGGCGCTCCAGGAGCACAGCGTCGGCGGAGCCTACATCAATTACGTCGACACCGACGAGGCCGAGCGCATGGCGGCGATCTACGGCGGCGGCTATGAGCGTCTCGCGCAGATCAAGGCGAAGTACGATCCGGAGAACCTGTTCCGGATCAATCACAACATCGTTCCGGCGGGACGTTGATCGCCGGGGCAGATCAGAGAACCTGAGCAGACGAAACGCGGGCGACCGGTTGTGCCGGCCGCCCGCGTTTCGTCTGCTCAGTGCCTTTCCACGGGCGTGAGGATGTCGAGAGCGCGCGTCTGCAGCGCCAGCGCCTCGACCGCAGACAGCTCACCGCGGAGCACGCGCCGGCCCAGATCCAGGTGCCCGGAGTCCTCGCCGATCACCGCGGTCGCTGCGAGGGAATCGCCCTGGAGGTACCACACTGAGGCAGACCCCGATTCGATATCGCCGACGAGAACCTCCCGATCCCAGGACAGATTCAGACCCACGACGCTGAGTCGGAACCAGTCGTCGAGCTCGGAGTGGAAGAAGGGGGTGCGATCGTCGTGATCCTGCTCGGCGCCGAGCATGTTCGCCGCGGCGGTGCGCGATTGACTCCAGGCGGCCTCGAATCGCTCCAGGCGCACTCGGCGACCCAGCGTCGGGCTGTCATACGCGGCGATGTCGCCCGCTGCGTACAGATCATTCGCAGAGGTACGCATTCTACTGTCGCATGCCACGCCGCCGTCGGAGAGATCGAGGCCCGATGCGCGGGCAAGATCCAGATCCGGGGCAGCGCCGACGCAGGCGACGAGCACGTCAAACGGCAGCTCGCGACCGTCCGTGGTGACCAGAACGCCCCCGGCCTCGGAGGGATCGATGCGGTCGACCGAGGTGCCGCCGAGGAACGTGCAGCCGTGATCACCGAACAGCCGTTCGATATGAGAGCCGACGTATTTTCCCAGGATGCGCTCAAGCGGCGCCGACTCAAGAGCGACGACAGTCACCTCGGCTCCGCGTGCCGCCGCTGAGGCAGCCGCTTCGCATCCATTGAAGGAGCCCCCTACGACGACCACTCGGCTGCCAGGGCGGATCTCCTCGCGGATCCGCCCTGCATCCTGCATGGTCCGCAGCGTGTGCATGCCCGTTCCACCCCATCCAGGAACCGCGAGGGGGCGGGCGACGGAGCCGGTGGCCAGCAAAGCGTTGCCGTAGGCGATGGAGGTGCCATCCTCGAGGAGAGCCGTACGTCGTGTGGTGTCGAGCCGGACCACAGCGTTGCCGATGCTCAAGCCAACACCGCGGGCTTCCCAGCCCTCACGTGTGTCGACGAGCATGTCCTCGACGGTGTGCTCGCCTCTCAGATACTGCTTCGAAAGGCGCGGTCTCTTATAGGGCGGCTGCGCCTCGGCCCCGCAGAGCAGGATGGTTCCCGTCCCCAGCTCACGAAGTCGTGCCGCTGCGGTCGCGCCGGCGACGCCCGACCCGATGATGAGGTGGTCGATGACGATGGGCATCAGCAGTCCTGTGCTCTCTTGCTGTGGTTGTGGTTCTCCTCGGCGCCGGAGCCGAAGAGCAGGGGATCGATGTTCGACTCGCCGGAGAAGTGGCAGGCCGATGTGCGATCGGCACCCGATGTCGTGTCCAGCAATGGGCGCTGGGTCTTGCACGCCACCTGCTTCTGCTCGGGCAGGCTGAGAAAGAGCGGGCAGCGAGTGCGGAACCGGCAGCCGCTGGGCGGGCTGGAGGCAGAGGGCACTTCGCCACGCAACACGATCCGGGTGCGGGAGCGTTCCTCGTCGACATCTGTGACGGGAACTGCGGATATCAACGCCTCCGTGTACGGATGCTGTGGGGTGGACAGCACATCGTCGACGGGACCTTCCTCGACGATGCGCCCCAGATACATCACGGCGACCCGGTCGGCGATGTGACGCACGACACCGAGATCATGGGTGACGAAGATGTAGGCCAGGTCGAACTCGTCCTGAAGCTGGCGCAGCAGCGTGAGGATCTCCGCCTGGATCGAGACGTCCAGCGCGGATGTGGGCTCGTCGAGCACCAGGACCTCGGGCTTGACCGCCAGCGCACGGGCGATCGCGACGCGCTGTCGTTGACCGCCGGAGAGCTCGGAGGGGAACCGCTGCCCGACGGCGTGCGGAAGCCCGACCAGGGTGAGCAGCTCAGGAACGCGACTGTCGGGGTCGCCCCCGTGCAACCGTACGGGTTCCGCGAGCAATGTTGCGACCGTGAGCTTCGGGTTCAGGGCTGCGGTGGAGTCCTGCATCACCATCTGAAGCCTCGCGCGCAGCGGTCTCATTCGACGAGGTGCCAGAGCCGTGATGTCTCGGCCCGACAGTTCGATGCTGCCGCGGGTGGGGGTCTCCAGTCTCATCAGCGTCCGCATCAGGGTGCTCTTGCCGCTGCCGGACTCGCCGACTATGGCCAGCGTCTCTCCGGGGCGCAGCTCGAACGACACATCGCACACCGCGTGCACGGATGTCTTCGAAGGCCAGAATCCCTGCTTGGCGGCGCTTGCCGTGAAATGCTTCACGAGGTTCCTCACCGAGAGCACCGGTTGCCTGCGCACCGCATCCTTAGGGCCGCTGTCGTCATGCGGCATCGCCGGGAAGATCTCGAGCGCGTCCTGTTCGCCGACATCATCGAGCCGTAGGCAGGCAGCACGATGTTCGCTGCCCTCGCCCGTAGTCCTCACGGGTTCTGAGCTGGGCTCTTCGGTCACGCACACCGCGGTGGCCGCCGGGCAGCGCGGAGCGAACCGGCAGCCGTGATCGGGGAAGGAACCGCCGTCGGCTTGAGGGACCCTGGCCAGTGCTCCGCTCCGGGAGTGCAATTGCGGGATAGCGCCGAGGAGCCCCTTGGTGTACGGCATCCGCGGACGGGAGAGCACATCGGCCACGTCGCCGGACTCGACGCAGGCCCCGGCGTACATCACCATGATGCGATCTGCCATGCGAGCGACGACTCCGAGATCGTGGGTGATCAGCAGCAGGCTTGCCTGGGATATCTCACGGATGTCCTCCAGCGCTTCCAATACCTGGGCCTGCACTGTGACGTCCAGCGCACTCGTCGGCTCGTCGGCGATGATCAGTGAGGGGCGACTCGCGAGCGCCATCGCGATGACCACTCGCTGTCGCATTCCGCCGGAGAGCTGATGCGGATAGGCCTCGACACGGGTGGCAGGGTTGTCGATTCCGACTACTGCGAGCAGTTCGATCGCTCGTTCACGGTACTCGGCGGGCTGCAAACGCGGTTCGTGCACCCGGATCGACTCGGCGATCTGGACGCCGATACGCATCGCCGGGTTCAGCGATGCGAACGGATTCTGCGGTACGTATGAGATCCCGGATCCGCGTACCCCGCGCATCACCATCTCGCTCTGTCCGATCAACTCGGTGTCCCGGAACCGGGCGGAACCGGTGATTCGCGCGCTGCGGGACTGCAAGCCGAGGAGGGTGAGCGCCGTCGTCGATTTCCCGGAGCCCGACTCGCCCACGATGGCGAGTGTCTCGTTGCGGTGAATCGTGAAGTCGAGGTCGCGCACTGCCGGCGGGGAACTGGCAGAGAAGGCGACATTCAGACGCTGAACGGTGAGCAGGGGGGAAATGACAGCGGAATCAGGCATCGCGCAACCTCGGATCGAGGAACCTGTGGATGATGTCCGCCACGAGGTTCAGAACGGTGATGAGCACTGCGACAAGCAGCATGAAGGCCAGCACGGTGTTCGTGTCCTGCTTCTGAACGCCGTCGACGAGCATCTTGCCTAGCCCGCGCCAGCCGAAGATCGTCTCGACGACGACTAGTCCGCTGACGATCCACGGCAGCCTCAGGGTGACCACGGTGACGAGCGGCATCAGTGCGTTTCGCAGCCCGTGAGTGAAGAGCACACGGTTGCGCGGAAGCCCCTTCGCGATCGCGAGTCTGATGTAGTCGCTATCGATGACCTCGACCATCGCCGCGCGCTGGTACATCGCCCAGATCGGATACACGGCGAGCACGAGCACGATGGTCGGCAGGATCAGATGGCTCAACTGATCGAGGAACTGCTCCCACGGACCAGATCGGGCGATGCCGGGGCTGGAGTCGCCTATCGTGGCTATCAGATGAGTGCCGGTGAGGCCTTGGATCTCGATCACGGTCTGCTTGGCGACGACCGCGACCCAGAACTCGGGGGCGGTCAACAGCAGGATGGTGATGGCCATGAGGGCGCGGTCGGTCCACGTGTTCCGATGGATGGCCGCGGTGAATCCGACCACGACCGCGACCACGATCGCGATCAGGACCGCCGTCGCGATCAGTCGGAAACTGATCATTGAACGACCGATCAGTTCGTCCATGACGGGCTGACCCTCTGAGTTCAGTCCCAGATCACCATGGAGAACACCGGTGATCCAGTCCCAGTAGCGGATCGCCACGGGCTGATCCAGGCCGAGCTCAGCCGCCTTGGCATCGAGGGTCGACTGCGGCACATTCGGCTGACGGTAGCGGTCAAGTGGGTCTCCGGCCAGGCTGACGGCGAAGAAAGTCACGACGGTCGACGCGAGCATCAGTGGAATCGCGACGAGGATACGCAGGACGATGGGTCTGATCACGTCAGCTCCTTTCGGGGGACGGGGAGTCTCGGCGGGATGCGGACACGACTAGCCCTGACTGTCGGCGGAGAAGGCGCTCTGGACGCCTTCCCCGATGAAATGCACCAGGAGGACGATGATGAGGATCACTGCCCCCGGGATGTAGAACAGCCAGCCCGAGGTCGCTGCGAAGCCGACCCCGGTCTTGATGAGCAGGCCCAACGACGTGTCCGGAGGCTGGATCCCGAGACCGAGGAACGACAGAGTCGCCTCCAGGCCGATGGCACCCGCGATGCAAGTGGTGCAGACCACGGCGATGGATCCGACCAGGTGCGGGAGGAGGTGACGAACGAGGATCTGCGGCGTGGTGGCACCGACCAACCGAGCGGATTCGACGAAGTCGGACTGGCTCAGACTGAGCGTCTGACCCCGAATGATGCGAGCGGTCGGGGTCCAGAACAGGAGCGCGATCGCGATCGCCACAATGAGCAATCCGGATTCCGTTCCTCCGACGCGGACCGCGAGCAGGCCGAGCACGGCGAGCAGCGGAATCATCAGCACGAGGTCGACGAACCGCATCAGCAGGC
>JBASAE010000617.1:0-3069 GCA_049654285.1 Microbacterium sp. | reverse complement strand
GTCGCTCAGCTCGTCGACGAGCTTCTGCGCGGCGCGCTTGGTGCGGGTGAAGATCACGGTCTTGCCCCGGCCCTCGGCCTGCAGGATGCGGGCGATGACCTCGTCCTTGTCGAGCGAGTGCGCCCGGTACACCAGGTGCCGGATGTTGGCCTGTGTGAGCCCCTCGTCGGGGTCGTTCGCGCGGATGTGGATCGGGTTGGTCATGAACCGGCGGGCCAGCGCGACGATGGGGCCGGGCATGGTGGCCGAGAACAGCTGGGTGTGCCGCACCGCGGGCACCTTGGAGAAGATCTTCTCGATGTCGGCGAGGAAGCCGAGGTCGAGCATCTTGTCGGCCTCGTCCAGCACCACCTCGGCGGCGTGCGACAGGTCGAGCAGGCGTTGGCCCGCGAGGTCGATCAGGCGTCCCGGCGTGCCGACCACGATCTGCGCGCCCGCCTTGAGCTGCTCGATCTGGCCCTCGTAGGCCTTGCCGCCGTAGATCGCGACGACGCTCGTGGAGCGGCCCGAGGTGAGCAGGTCGATGTCCTCGTAGACCTGCACGGCCAGCTCGCGGGTCGGCACCACGATCAGCGCCTTGACGCCCGGTTCGGGGTCGAGGCCGAGGCGCTGCACCACGGGGACGCCGAAGCCGAAGGTCTTGCCGGTGCCGGTCTTGGCCTGGCCGATGATGTCCTGGCCGGGGAGGCCGAGGGGGATGGTCTGCTCCTGGATGGGGAACGCGTCGACGATGCCCTTGGCGGCGAGTGCGTCGACGATGTCCTGATCGATGCCGAGTTCGGCGAAGGAAGTCACAGTATTTGCTTGCCTGTCCGGCGGCTGCGCGGAGCGCCAGGGCCCACGGGCCGCCTCGTAAACGGATCCACGCCGTCTCGGATCTCAGGCGCGGGGCCCTGCTCCACCGGCAGGGTGGTACCAGACTACCGGAGCGGGCGCCGGATGCCGGGAGGCGACGGCGTCCTCGCGGAACGACGCCGTCCGGGTAATCTGATCGGGTGGTCAACTGGTTCTGGAGGAAGCGGCAGCCGCGTCGCACGATGTCGGTGCGCAGTCGCGGCGAGTCCAGCGGGGCGACCCGCATCGACTTCGCCGAGCTCGCCCCGGAGCTGAACCGGTTCCTGGGCCAGGCCGCGTACCTGCAGCTCGGCTACTTCGAGACGCTGACCCGTGGCATCCGCGCCACCCCCGACCTCGCCACCAAGGAGGCGCTTTCGCGGGCCGCCGGCGCGGCGCTCGACAAACACCGCGGCATCGTCGCGGTGATCCAGGAGCACGGCGAGGACCCGACCGACCTCATGCTGCCGTTCCGCGAGAACCTCGATGCGTTCCGACAGAAGACGATCGGCGCCCGGCAGGAGGAGACGCTGCTGTCGGTGTACCTCACCGCGGGCATGCTGGACGACTTCTACCTCGCGCTCGCGTCGAGCTACGGCGAGACCGGTCGGCGGGTCGCCGCCATCCTCAGCGAGGACGATGCGCGGCACGAGATCGTCGAGATCATCCAGCGCACGATCGAGAGCGATGCGGAGTGGCGCTCGCTGCTGTCGATGTGGGGACGCCGACTGGTCGGCGACACCCTGCTCGTGTGCCGCGGCGCGCTGCGCCCCGAGCGCATCGCCCTGGACGAGCAGCGCGTCGAGCCGGTCTACACCGAGCTGATGGGCGCGCACGCCCGCCGCATGGACGCGATGGGCCTCGCCTCGTAGGCGTCCCTTCGGGCGTCCGGCAGGCGTTCCAGCCGGCGGGTCAGGCACAGCGCGATGACCAGCGGGACGGCTCCGACGACGCCGAACGACACGTCGTTCGCTGCCATCCCCGCGGGATGGCGCGGACGCCGCCGGCGACGAGCGCGAGCGGCAGGATGCCCAGGCAGGCGATCAGGACGCCGATGCAGACCCGGATCCCGGTGAGGGTGCGCCGGGCGCCCAGGTCAGAACCCGATCGCCCGCTGGGCCTTGAGATCGGCGGAGTGGCGCACGGCGGACACCGCGAGGGTCGCGATCGTGGCGATCAGCAGTCCGCCGCCGATGCTCGCGAGCCACAGCCATCCGTTGTTCTCGGCGATGCCGCCCCACTGCATCCCGGTGTAGATCAGACCGGACGCCGCGGTCGCGATCGCCGGTGTCAGGGCCGCACCGCGCAGCACGCGGTGCGGCAGCAGGAAGTGCAGCCCGATGCCCAGCGAGCACGCCGCGATCAGAGCCAGCAGGATGTACATCTCAGGCGACGAAGCCGACCCGACGCGACTCCTCGGTGCCCAGCTCGACGTAGGCGAGGTTCGAGGTCGGCACGATGTAGGAGTTGCCCTTGACGTCGCTCAGGCTGAGGTGTGTGGTGCCCTGCTCGAGGGCGCCGGTGATCTGGGCGCGCACCTCGTCGGCGCTGCTGTTGGTCTCGAAGCTGAGTTCGCGGCCGGTGTTGACGATGCCGATGCGGATTTCCACGCGTGCTCCTCTGACGGTCGGTATGCCGCAACTCTACCGGGGGCCGGCGGCGCTCCGTCCGCCGTTCGCGCATGGCGGACCCCGAGACCGCAGGCCCCCGCCGAGAACGGGGTGTACCCCCGCGGTCTCGACGGGGCCTGCGGTCTCGGTGCGGTGTCCGTGGAGGACGCTAGCGTGGTGAGCATGACAGAGGACGCCGCGCAGCAGGCCGTCGTGCACGCGCCGTCCGCGGTCTCCGGAGTGGTGCTGGGCGCGCCGGGCACCGGCAAGACCCACACCTTGATCGACCGCGTCGCCGCCCTGCTCGACGGCGGGCTCGCCCCCGAGCAGGTGCTCGTGCTCACCCTCAGCAGGCAGGCCGCGACGGCCCTGCGCGATCGCATCGGGGTGCGCATCGGTCAGGCGACTCCGGGGCCCATGGCCCGGTCGATCGGCTCGTTCGCCTTCCAACTGGTGCGCGGGGCGATGGTGCGTGCCGGCGAGCAGCCGCCGGCGCTTCTCACCGGCGCCGATCAGGACCGCATCATCGCCGAGCTGCTCGCGGGCGACGAGGCCGACGACGTGCAGCGCTGGCCCGAGGCGCTGAGTCCCGCGGTGCGCGCGTCGAAGGGGTTCCGCTCCGAGC
>JBASAE010000616.1:0-8739 GCA_049654285.1 Microbacterium sp. | reverse complement strand
CGCCCAGCGCGTTCGCACCGTCGGCGAGCCTGCGTGCCCCGTCGGGCAGCGCAGCCGCGCCGTTCGCGGCATCCTTCGCGCCGTCCGCCAGCGTGCCGGCCCCGTCGGCGGCCTCGCCGATCTTGTCGCCGATCGTGCCGAACCCGACCAGCACGTTGCCGATCGTCGCCTCGCTGATCATCGTGCCCATGGTCGACGCCGCAGCGGCGGCGAGCTGCTGGGTGATGAGGTCGTCGGCGATCCGGGCATCCGGGGGAGTGGTCACCTGGATCTTCGCCTGCTCGGCCTTCCCGCCGCCGTCGGCGATCGCCTGGCCGCTCGAGGTGGCCGCAGCCGAGAAGTCCGCGGGGATCGTCACTACGGCCTGGTAGGTGCCGTCGCCGAGGCCCTTCGCGGCGTCCTTCTCGTTCGAGATCACCCAGGTGAGGTTCGAGTCGAACTCATCGGACCCCTCCACCAGGCCGGAGCTGAGCTGACGGCCGAGCGGGGTGTACTGGCCGTCGACCGTGACCGGCTTGTCGAGGTTGACGATCGCGGCGGTCATGCGGTCGAGGCTCTTGGTGGGGTTCTGCAGCGCCGCCACCATGAGCCCGCCGATGATCGCGGGCAGGAGCAGCACTCCGATGATCGTGAGCCAGGTGATGGGACGGGACGAACGGGCACGTTCCACGATGGTCATGCGGTCACCTCGGTGATGTCTGTGGCGGTGGTGGTGACGCCCGCGTTCCCGCGGGGGTCTTGTAGATACCCCGGGTTGTCGTCGTCACCCCGGGTTCCCGGCGTCGGAAGGGCGGGGTGTTGGCGGTAAGGCGGGGTGACCGCTTCGCGTACGTCGACGACGGACACCGCGGCACGGGTGGCCTCGGCGAGCAGGGCGCCCGCAGCCTCCGCGTCCCCGGCGGTGGCGAACACGGCGGCATCCGTGTCGCGCAGCAGAGCGGCGACCTGGTCGCGGGCTGCGCCGCCGAGCCGGTCGAGACCGTCGACGACGACGAGTCCCGTGTCGCCGCGCAGCGCCTCGGCGAGGTCGGGTGCGGCCTCGGCGGGATCGTCGATCAGCACGCATCCGACGTGGGCGCGCACCCAGGCGGCGCGGCCCGGCAGCAGGTGCCCCGTCACGCGGAGCAGGCCGTCCTCGGGCTTCACGCGCCCGGCGACCGTGAGGGCGAGCACGCGCAGCTCCGCGGGGGAGGCGCCGGTCACCACGGTGGCCGCCCCGGGCTGCAGCCGCAGGGAGAGGGCGTCGACGTCGGCGACCCGCAGGTCGTCCATCGCGACGATGCTGTCGTCGCCGGGCCACTGCTCGAGCATCCGCTCGCGCTCGACCGCCTCGCCCTCGATGTCGACGTGCGGCAGGATCCTCGACAGCCAGCGCGGCAGCCACCAGGCTCGTGCCCCGAGGATCGCCATCAGGGCGGGGATCAGGGTCATCCGCACCAGGAACGCGTCGATCGCGATGCCGGCGGCCAGTCCCAGCGCGATCGGCTTGAGACTCGAATCGCCCTCGGGCACGAACGCGACGAACACCGCGAACATGATGACGGCCGCGGCGGCGACGACTCGGGCCGAGCTGGTGAACCCGGAGCGCACGGCACGGACCGCGGCGTCCCGATCGGACGCGTCGTCGTGGACGTAGTCCTCGCGCATCCGCGAGACGAGGAAGACCTGATAGTCCATCGCGAGCCCGAACAGCACGCCCATCAGCACGATCGGCATGAAGCTGATGATCGGTCCGGTGCGTGCGACGTGCAGGGCGTCCGCGAACCAGCCCCACTCGAAGACGGCCGAGACCACGCCGAACGCGCTTGCGATCGACAGGAGGTAGCCGGCGGCGGCGGTGATCGGCACCCAGATCGATCGGAAGACGATGGTCAGCAGCACGAGCGACAGGCCGATCACGAAGATCCCGAACGGCAGGAGGGCGGCGCCGAGCTGATCGGAGATGTCGATCGCGACCGCGGTGAACCCGGTCACCTTCAGGTCGATGCCGTACTTCTCCAGCCACTCGTCGTGGTGCGAGCGCAGCTCGCGGACCAGGTCCGATGTCCTCGGGTCATCCGGTGCGGTGGTCGGGACGATCTGCACGATGCCGGTGTCGGCGGTCTCGTTCGGCGTGGCCAGCGCGACCTCGGCGACGCCGGGGAGCTTCGCGACCTCGTCGCCGAGCTCGTGCATGAGGTTCAGCGGGTCGGTCGAGGTGACGATCGTGCCGGTGAGGATCAGCGGCCCGTTGAAGCCGGGGCCGAAGTGCTCGGCGGTGAGGTCGTAGTTCTGCCGCGCCTCGGAGCCCTTCGGCAGCACGCCGGCGTTGGGCAGGGCGAGGTTCAGGCTGAGCGCGGGCACCGCGACGATGCCGAGGCCGAGCACCACCGCGATCGCGACGATCACCGGATGCCTGGTGACCCCGCCGACCCAGCGCGCGCTGAACGCGCGTCGCGTCTTCTTCCCCGCATCCTCGGCTCCTCGCCCCTTCCCTTCACCACGGCTCCCCTCTGCCGGCGCGGCTGGGGAGAGCCGGTGACGAGGGGCCGGGGCGGTGTCGGAAGCGGACGTCGACACGCGGCGCGCACGGGGCGTCCGGCCGGCGACACGGGCGCCCAGGAAGCCGAGCAGCGCCGGGGTCAGGGTGACCGCGATCGCCACGGCGATCGCGACCGCGACCGATGCCGCGATGCCCATCGTGGTGAGGAACGGGATGCCCGCGAAGCCCAGCCCGATCAAGGCGATCAGCACCGTGACGCCGGCGAACACCACGGCGGACCCGGCCGTGCCGACGGCCCGCGACGCGGACTCCTCCGGATCGATGCCGGAGCGCACCTGATCCTGGTGCCGGGCGACGATGAACAGCGCGTAGTCGATGCCGACCGCGAGCCCGAGCATGAGCGCGAGCAGCGGGGTGGTCGACGACACGGTCGCGAACGCGGTGGCGGCGAAGATGCCGGCCATCGAGATGCCCACGCCGAGCACGGCGGTCAGCAGTGGCAGGCCCGCCACCACGAAGGAGCGGAACGTGACGATCAGCACCAGCAGGGCGATGATCAGGCCGACCCCCTCGGTGAGGGTGATCGCGGGGATCGACATGGCGAACAGGTCGCCGCCGAGCGAGACCTGCGATCCGGCGGGCAGCTCATGCGAGAAGTCGTCGACGACCCCCTGCAGCTCGGCCTTCGCCTCGGGGGTGACGTCGGTGGACTGTCCCTCGAACTGCAGACGCACGATCGCGGCGGTCCCGTCGGCGCTGACCAGCCCCGCGATGTTCTCGTCGAACGGCGAGGTGGCGGCGAGCACGCCGTCGACCTTCGCGAGAGCGGAGACGCTCTTCTCGATGTCGGCCTTGTACGGGTCCTCGGTGACGTGGTCGCCGGGCGCGGCGACCACGATGAACTGCGCGTTCGTCCCGCTGACCTGCGGGAACGTGCGGGAGAGCTGCTCCAGCCCGGCCTGCGATTCGGTGCCCGGGATCGAGAACGAGTTGTCGGTGCCGCTCGAGAGCGTCAGGGCGCCGGCGCCGGCGATGCCGAGCACGACCAGCCAGGCCACGAGCACGCGCCAGGGGTGCCGGAACGACCAGCGGCCGAGCGAGGAGAGCAGAGTGGACACGGGGCCTCCGACGGGTGCGGGTGGATGCACGGGTTCGATACACGCGTGTATTGAGTACGTCCCTGTATCGTATTCCCAGACATCCGTGACAGTCTGTGTGTGGGATGTGAATCGGACGCCGAGTCCTGAGCGCGAAGGGTGGGATGCCATGTCGGCTGCGGTGACCGCCACGCGTCGACGCGAGAACACGCGGGCCAAGCTGCTGGAGGCCGCGTCGCAGGTCTTCGCCGAGGTCGGCCTGGAAGGCGCGACCGTCGAGGCGGTCTGCGAGCGGGCCGGGTTCACCCGCGGCGCGTTCTACTCCAACTTCGACTCGAAGGACGAGCTGTTCCTCGAACTGGCCGGCTCCGTCGCCGCCGAGCGGTTGAGCGCCGTGCGGGCTCGCGTCGACGAGCTGACCGCCGCGGGGGCGCTCGCGGACGGATGCGACGCCTCGACGCTCGTCCAGCAGGTGATGGACACCGGCAGCGACGACCGGATGAGCGTGATGCTGCTCAGCGAGATCCGCATCCGCGCGCTGCGCGACGAGGCGTTCGGGCGCGCCTATCTCCTGCAGGAGCAGGAGATGGTCGCCGGCATCGCGCGGATCATCGAGGACGTCGTCGCGGACGGCACCCTGACCCTGCGGGTCCCGGCCGAGGACGCCGCCCGCACCCTGATGATCTATTGGGAGGGGATGACCGTGCGCGGTGCGATGGCCGGCGCCGATGCCGCCCGCCTGCGCAGCATCGGCGGCGCCGGCCTCGGCCGCATGGTCGAGCTGCTCCTGCAGTAGGGCCCGGCTCCCCGGTCGTCGGAGCGTCGCATCCGTGCCGTCCGCTCGGCACCCCCTGGCGTGCTCGGAGGCGTGTCGCCCGCCCGTCCCGACCTCAGCCCGCGGCGAGCACCGCGTGGCAGCGCTTCAGTCGAGCGAGCCACCAGACCCGGCGGTCCTCGTCCGCGGTGAGGCGGTCGAGCGCCGCCGCATCCGGAACCGCGCGCGCGGCGCTGAGCGAACCGTCCACGGGCCGCGCGTCCGCGACGTCCTCGACGAACAGCGACGCCGTGCCCAGCCCGCAGTCGTAGTCCAGGTCGGGCAGCGCTGCGGCCAGCGCGGCGCCCTGCGCCAGTCCGACCGCGGTGTCGAGCGCGCTGGAGACCACGGCCGGCAGCCCGGCGTCCGCGACGATCCGCAATGCGCGGCGCACCCCGCCGAGCGGCTGCGCCTTGACGACCAGCAGGTCTGCGGCGCCGGCGCGTGCCACGGCGAGCGGGTCCTCCGCCTTCCGCACGCTCTCGTCGGCGGCGATCGGGATGCCGGCGTGCTTCACGCGCCGGCGCAGCTCGGCCAGCTCGTCGACGGAGGCGCAGGGCTGCTCGGCGTACTCCAGGTCGTACTCGGCGAGGGCGTGGATCGCGCGCTCGGCCTCGTCGACGTTCCAGCCGCCGTTCGCATCGATGCGGATGCGGCCCTCCGGCCCCAGCGCGGCGCGCACCGCGCGCACCCTGTCGATGTCGTCGGCGAGTCGCTGGCCCCGTTCGGCGACTTTGACCTTCGCGGTGCGGCATCCCTCGAAGCGGGCCAGCACCACAGGGACCCGAGCCGCCTCGATCGCCGGGACGGTGGCGTTCACCGGGATCCGATGGCGGAGCGGGGTCGGCTGCTCGTGCCATGCGAAGTCGATCGCGGCGGCCAGCCAGGCGGCGGCCTCGGCATCCGCGTACTCGGGGAACGGCGAGAACTCGGCCCAGCCCTCCGGGCCCTCGAACAGCAGCGCCTCGCGCACGTCGACGCCTCGGAAGCGGGTGTGCATCGGCAGGGCGACGACGCGGGCCGAGGCGAGGATGTCGTTCAGCGGGGGCAGCATGCGTCCATCATGCCTCCACTGTGCGATCAATAATGGGATCTTGACGATAGTGTGTGTCACACAGTAATGTGTCGGATGTGGATGATTTCGAAGGGCACCTGCAGGAGCTGCGGCGCGGCACGGTCGTGCTGGCCAGCCTGCACCTGCTGCGTGAGCCGGGATACGGATACGGACTGCTGCAACAGCTCGCTGACGCCGGGTTCCCCACCGATGCGAACACCCTCTATCCCCTGCTGCGTCGGCTGGAGAAGCAGGGCTGCCTCGACAGCGAGTGGAACACCGACGAGACGAGGCCCCGCAAGTTCTATCGCACCTCGGCATCCGGCATCCGCCTCGCCGAGGCCCTCACCCGAGAGGTTGCCGCCATCGCGGCCGCGACCTCCGCTCTGACCGAAGGGGAGCACTCCTCATGAACACCACGACCTCCTATGCCGATCGCTACCTCACCGCGGTCGGCCGCGCCGTCCCCGCTGACTCGCGCGACGAGATCCTCGCCGAGGTGCGGGCGTCGATCGCGGATGCCGTCGAGTCGCGGCTCGCCGAGGGCGGAGACCGGGGAGAGGCCGAACGTGCGGCGGTGGTCGCGCTAGGCGAACCGACCGCCTACGCGGCATCTCTCATCGGCCGCCCGATGTGGCTGATCGGCCCGCGCTACTACGCCGCATGGCGCCACCTCATCCGGCTGCTGCTGTGGATCGTGCCGACGTGCGGCGTGGGAGGCGTGCTGCTCGGACAGATGATCGCGCGGGCATCCGTCGGCGAGATCTTCGGGAGCGTCATCGCCGTGCTCGTCGGCGCCATCGTGCACGTGTGCTTCTGGACCACGCTGGTGTTCTTCGTGCTCGAGCGCACCGGCTCGACGGGGGACACGATCCTGGAGTGGACTCCCGATCAGCTGCCGCAGGCGACACAGGCACGCCCGGGCCTGCCCGATCTGATCGCGTCGCTGGTGTTCCTGGCGCTGGCCGCCGGGGCGATCCTGTGGGACCGCTTCCTGGGGTTCTTCCCCACCGGCGGTGAGCCGATCCCGATCCTGGCCCCCACGACGTGGGTGTGCGGGACGCTGCTCGTCTTCATCGTCGCGGAGGCGGTGTTCGCCGTCGTGCTGTACCGCCGGGGCGGGTGGACCACCGGGTTCGCCGTGGTGAGGACGGTCCTGGCCGTGGCGTTCGCGGCAGTCACGCTGACACTGCTCGCGCGGGGTGAGGTCATCAACCCTGCGCTCATCGACTTCGTCACGGAGGCGGGCGGCGAGGGGTTCTCCAAGGGGCAGCAGGCGTCAGCCGCGCAGGGCGGGGTGTTCGGCATCCTGAGCGCCCTGCTCGGGTTCTGCCTGATCGCGTTCCCGATCTGGGAGATCGTGGACGGCTGGCTGCACGTCCGCAAGGCGCGGGGGCGCTGAGCCCGTCGTTCGTCAGCTCTCGGTGATCTTCGCGATCGTCACCGGGTCCTTCGGGGCGCCGTCCGGTCCGCCGGAGGCGGTGCCCTCGGCGGCGATGCCCGCGACGACCCCGGTGCCGGCCTCGTCGACGTGTCCGAACACCGTGTAGTCCGGCTGCAGCTGAGTGTCCGCGTAGACGATGAAGAACTGCGAGCCGTTGGTGCCGGGACCGGCGTTGGCCATGGCGAGCGTGCCCGCCGGGTAGGTCTCCGTGCCGTCGAGCTCATCGGCGAACGAATAGCCCGGTCCGCCCGCTCCCGTCTCGGACGGGTCACCGCACTGCAGCACGAAGATGCCCTGCGTG
The DNA here is from genome assembly GCA_049654285.1 of Microbacterium sp. Taxonomy (GTDB): domain Bacteria; phylum Actinomycetota; class Actinomycetes; order Actinomycetales; family Microbacteriaceae; genus Microbacterium. Next base: position 1,547 of record JBASAE010000616.1, on the reverse strand, counting down.
GTGAGGCGATGGCAGCGGGTGCCGTCGAAGTAGCCCTGCTTCGCCAGGGAGAGGAAGCTGTTCACCGTGCACGGGGCCGCATCGGCGTCGAGGGTCACGGCGAGGTCCCCCGCGCTCGTGGCGATCGTGACGGAGACCTCGCCGGTCGCATCCGGCTCAGCCGGCGGCGGTGCGACCTGCTTCGCGGCGGGCCGGGCGCTGTCCGAGTACGTGCAGGTCCCGGAGGCCGTGGAGGTGGGCTGATCCGCGGGAGCGGAGCCCGTGGCGCCCGGGCTCGACGCGCATCCGGCGAGGGCGATCACGGACGCCGCGGTGAGGGCGAACAGCACGAGACGCAGGGACCGACGACGGAACGGGGAGGAGGGGTGCACGGCACGATCGTACGCGAGTCGGCCGGCACGTCGGGATCGGCCGCAGCCGGCCGTAGCCCTGGTCCGCGCGGAATAGGCTGGGTGCCGTGACCGATGCATCCGTCTCCGACCTGTTCGATCCGGCCGAATGGGCTCTCGCCCCGGGGGCCGAGGCCTACACCGACATCACCGCGCACGTCTCGATGGACGGGCGTATCGCGCGGATCGCGTTCGACCGCCCCGAGGTGCGCAACGCGTTCCGTCCGCACACCGTCGACGAGCTGTACCGGGCGCTCGACGTCGCGCGGCAGGATCCACGGATCGGCGTCGTGCTGCTCACCGGCAACGGACCGAGCCCGAAGGACGGCGGGTGGGCGTTCTGCTCGGGCGGCGACCAGCGCATCCGCGGTCGCGACGGCTACAAGTACAGCGACGATCCGACCGCCGTGCAGGACCCTGCCCGCGCGGGCAGGCTGCACATCCTCGAGGTGCAGCGGCTGAGCCGGTTCATGCCGTAGGTCGTCATCGCCGTCGTGCCCGGGTGGGCGGCGGGCGGGGGGCACTCCCTGCACGTGGTGTGCGACCTGACGATCGCGAGCGCCGAGCACGGCCGGTTCAAGCAGACCGATGCCGACGTCGGAAGCTTCGACGCGGGGTACGGCTCGGCATACATGGCCCGTCAGGTCGGACAGAAGCTCGCCCGCGAGGTCTTCTTCCTCGCCGAGGAGTACTCGGCCGGGCGCGCCTATGAGATGGGCGCCGTGAACCGGGTCGTGCCGCACGAGTCGCTGGAGCGCGAGGCGGTCGCGATGGCCCGCACCATCCTCACGAAGTCGCCCACCGCGATCCGGATGCTGAAGTTCGCCTTCAACGCCGTCGACGACGGCATGGTCGGACAGCAGGTGTTCGCCGGTGAGGCGACCCGGCTCGCCTACGGCACCGACGAGGCTGTCGAGGGCCGCGACGCGTTCCTCGAGAAGCGCGATCCCGACTGGGCGCCCTTCCCGTACCACTTCTGAGCGGCCCGAATCACGCCGTCGGCGGCGCGATTCGTCACGCTTTGACGATGCTCATGCGGTTCAGGTCGTAGCTCGTCCCGCTCCGGCGCGGTTCTGGCGTGACGCATCGCGACCTGAACGCCGGGCGAACCGGGATGGCGGGGCGGATCGCGCCCGACCGGCGGACGACGAGCGGACG
>JBASAE010000615.1:0-1573 GCA_049654285.1 Microbacterium sp. | reverse complement strand
CTTGTCGGCAGGGGGCATACCCCATGCCGACAAGGATCGTGTCATTGCTCGCTTGATCTTCGGGGGCTCAGCGCCGCTGGGGCGGCTGCTCGATTCGGCGTCTCCGGGCAACGGGCGCACGCTCTTGCCACGCGCATTCGTGAGGGGCGACGACGGGGTTCAGCCGCGTTCACGATGCCGTCGGGCTGGATGATGGTGCCGAGTCGATCCGTGACAGGTTGATCCGCACGACGACCAGCTGACCATGTTCCGGCACGTCCACAACGAACAGCATCCGCGCCGCGCCCTGCACAGACGCACTCCCACGCTGGAGGGGCTGACGGGAATCGAACCCGCGCTGTCTGCTTGGGAAGCAGAAGTTCTGCCATTGAACTACAGCCCCGCATCGGATCACCCGCGGAATTCCGCGGCTAGATCGACCATGCCACTCTAGCGGTTGGATGGTAGATGGCCAAACGCCGCGTTTACGCCGCGCTTTCAGTCCGCGAGGACATCGAACTGCTCCAGCACGGCCGTGTGGTCGGGGATCACAGTGACTGGCACGGCATAGCTCTGCTCGGTGGTGAGCAGGCTCGCGTGGTTGAGCTGGTGTTGGGCCGCTTCGATGCCGGCGGCGTCGCGCAGCAGCGTTGCCACGGTGGCGCGGAACTCCTTCGGCGTGCGTCCCTCGAACCGTGTCCCTTCGAGCGCGCGGTGCCACTGCGTGCGGAAGTTGTCAGGTATGCGTGGTGTGAGCGTCGTGGAAGGGAACACGAGCGATACGCCTTCGATCGCGTTGACGAGGCGGCGGGTCAGCATCTGGTGCGCGAATCGTGGCAGGGGGACGCTGATCGCCTGGTGGTTCTTCCGGTGCGGCTGGATCCGCCAGTGCTGGCTCTCGTCCTTGGCCATGGTCGAGCTGAGGATGACCCGTGGGGGCTGCGCGGCGAGGTCGATCTGATCCCACATGATGGCGAACACCTCGCCCGGACGCGCGCCTGTGGCAAGCAGCATGTCTACGGGGTCGGCGAGGTCGCTCGTGCGTCGTCCGCCTCGTCCGTCGATCCCCGCATCCCAGGCGCGGAGGATCTTCCGCAGCTCGCCGACGTCCTTCAAGGTGAAGGCAGTCGGCGTTCGGTCGGACTTCTTGACGGTGGCGACGCTCAGCATCGGGTTCCGGTCGATTGCGTCATGCCGTGCGGCGAGGTCGAACATGCCGCGCAGCAGAATGAGCGCGATCGACGCTGTGGCCGGGCCGACGTTCTTCGTCTTCGCCTTGATGAATTTGTCCATCGCGGACACGCTGCATTCACGCAGGCGGCGGTCGCCGATGCCATCCTTAATGTGCTTCTCGATCACTCCCCGGTATCGGTTGATCGTGCCGGCGGGCGCGTCGTTGCCGGCCTTGTACTCGGTGAACCAGACATCGGCGAGGTCGCGCAGGCGGCTGTCGGCGGTCAGCTCATCGTCGCCGCCCGCGCGCAGGAGGTCGCGGACGGCTTCTTTCACGGCGTCGCGGGCCGCGGTTGCCGTGGATCCGATGCGGCGCATGTGGCGCGTGGTGCCGTCGAAGTCGCGGTAGCGGGTGCGGGCC
>JBASAE010000614.1:0-8201 GCA_049654285.1 Microbacterium sp. | reverse complement strand
GCCTCGACGTGCGAGGCGATCAGCACGACGTCGGCGCCGCGCGCGGCGGCCGCCGCCGCCAGCGCCACCCCTTGCCGGCCGCTGGAGCGGTTGCCGATGAACCGCACCGGATCGATCGGCTCGCGCGTGCCGCCCGCCGAGATCGCGATGCGGAGTCCCGCGAGATCCCGAGGGGCGGATGCGGCGAGCGCCGCCTCGAGGATCTGCTCGGGCTCGAGCATCCGGCCGGGTCCGGAGTCCCCGCCGGCGAGCTCGCCGTCGGCGGGACCCGCGATCCGCACACCCCGCGCACGCAGCGTGGCGATGTTCGCCTGCGTCGCCGGATGCCGCCACATCTCGGCGTGCATCGCGGGGGCCACCACGACCGGGGCCTCGGTCGCGAGCAGGGTGGTACCGAGCAGGTCGTCGGCGATGCCGGCCGCCATCCTCGCGATCGTGTTCGCCGTCGCCGGGGCGACCACGACGAGGTCGGCGTTCTGCCCGAGGGCGACGTGCCGCACACGGGCGACGTCCTCGTGCACGCTGGTGGTGACCGGATGCCTGCTGATCGCCTCCCAGGTGGGCAGACCGACGAAGCGCAGCGCGTCCTCGGTGGGGACGACCGTCACCTCGTGCCCGGCCTTGATCAGCAGCCGCACGAGCTGCACCGCCTTGTAGGCGGCGATCCCGCCCGTGACCCCGACGACGATGTTCACGCTTCGATTCTGCCCCACCCGGTGTCACCTGTGCCGGGGCCCTTCCCCGCGTCACCGGCCCCTCGCGCAGAGGCCCGCGCCCGGGTGTCACCCATGCCCGGAACCCCACACCCAAACCCTGCACACGTGACCCCTCGCCTGAAGGCCGCGCACTCCAGGTGTCACCAATTTCAGAAACCCCACACCCAAACCCTGCCCACGTGACCCCTCACCTGACGGCCCCGCACCCAGGTGTCACCCATGTCAGAAACCCCACACCCAAAACCCTGCACACGTGACCCCTCGCCTGAGGCCCCACACCCAGGCGTCACCTATGCCAGGAACCTCGCGTCCAATCCCTGCACACGCGACCACTCACCTGAAGGACGCACACCAGGGGTCACCCACGCCAGAAACCCCACACCCAGCCCCAGCACACGGGACCCCCCACCTGAAGGCCACACCTAGACTGAAGCCGTGTGCACCGTCGTGATCGACACCATGCCGGGCACGGCGCGCCTGCTCGCCGTGCGAGACGAGGATCCACAGCGCGACTGGGACGACCTCGGCGCCTGGTGGCCCGAGACGTACCCGGGCGTGATCGGTGTCCGCGATCGCCGGGCCGGCGGCGCCTGGCTGGCCTTCGATCCGGTGGGCGACCGTCTGGCGGTGCTGCTGAACCGCGCCGACACGCTCGACCTGCCCGAGAGCGACGTGCTCTCCCGCGGCGGCATCGTGCTGGAGTCGGTCGCCGGACGTTCCCCGGAAGGCACTCCTCGCACCCACGGCTTCAATCTGCTCGAGGTCTCGCCCCGGGCCTCCCGTGTGCTCACCTGGGACGGTCGGGAGCTGCGGGAGACCCCGGTCGCCCCGGGTGTGCACATGATCGCGCACGACGACCTCGACGACCCGGCCACGGCGCGCATCGCCGCCTGGTTGCCGCGATTCCGCGCCGCACACGACGAGGCCGAGGATCCGCAGGACCTCTCCGGCTGGGCGACGCGATGGATCGCGCTGCTCGGCGAGACCGGGCGACTGTCCCCCGACGACGACCGAGCGATCATCCGGGACAACCGCGCTCACGGCTACCCGACGCAGTCACTGCTGTACTGCACGGCCGAGGTCGCCGCGGGTGGCACGACCGCGGCATCCCATGTCCTCACCCGCCCCGGGCGCTGGGACTGACCGCCCCGGCCGCTCCGCCCACCGACCGCTCCGCCCACCGACCGCTCCGCCCACCGGGCCGTTGCCCCACCGGGCCGTTGCTCCACGGCCGTTGCTCCACGGCCGTTGCCCCACGGCCGTTGCCCCACCGGTTCGCCGCCCTACCGGCACGCCGCCCTACCGCCGTGTCGGCCGCCGTCGGTCCCACCCGGTCGAACTCCGCACCGATTCGACGGCGGAGCATCCACTCAGGTCGCGATGCCTTACCCTCGGGCGCCAGAACTCCGTGACGAACGGCGACCTGAGCAGCGGGGATCACCGCCGGTGAGTCACACCGAGGCCGGTGCGGGCTCCTCGACGCAGGAGAACCGCATGCGGTACGCCGTCGGCGTGACGCCGATCGCCCGCGCGAAGTTCTGCCGCAGCACGGCGGCGGATCCGAAGCCGCTCTCCTCGGCGATGCGGTCCAGGCCGAGATCGGTGCGCTCCAGCATCCGCTGCGCGTGGATCACCCGCTGCCGCGCCACCCAGGCCGCCGGCGTCGCGCCGTACTCGGCGCGGAACCGGCGCGCGAACGTGCGTGGCGACATGTGCGCGCGTCGGGCGAGGTGTTCGACGTCGAGATCGTCACGCAGGTTCTCGACCGCCCAGTCGGCGACGGGCGCGAGCGAGCCGTCGGGCGCGACGGGGAGGGGGCGATCGATGTACTGCGCCTGCCCGCCGTCGCGCTGCGGGGGAACGACCATCCGCCGGGCGATGCGGTTGGCCATCTCCGCGCCCAGCTCGATCCGCAGCAGGTGCAGGCAGGCGTCGATGCCCGCGGCCGTCCCCGCGCTGCTGATGATGCGGCCGTCCTGCACGAACAGCACGTCCGGGTCGATCAACACCTCTGGGTACATCTCAGCCATGATGTGCGCGTACATCCAGTGCGTCGTCGCCCGGCGTCCGTCGAGCACTCCTGCCGCGCCCAGCACGAACGACCCGCTGCAGACACTCATCACCCATGCGCCGCGGGCGACGGCATCGCGGGCGAGGTCGATCAGCCGCGGATCGACGTGCGACCAGCTCTCCCGCGGCAGCGGGCAGAAGATCACCAGGTCGGCCTCGTAGGCGGACGTGAGGTCGTGCTCGACGTTGATCGAGAAGCCGATCTTCGAGCGCACCGCTCCGGCGTCCGGCGCGACGACCCGGAAGTCGAAGTTCGGCACGCCGTCGTCGCTGCGGTCGAGGCCGAACGCCTCGCAGGCCACGCCGAACTCGAAGGGCGCGAAGCCCTGATCGATCACGCAGGCGACGGTCCTCATCGAAGTTCCCTTTCGATGGCAGATTTCCTATGAATGATGGCTGATCTGCCACTCGTGGCAGATTTCTTATCTACATAGCATTTCTGCCATGATACTCCTCGTGCTGCTGGGCGTCCTGTCCGTCGCTGTCGTGGTCGGCACGTTCCGGCTCATCCACACGGACGGCTACCGCGCCATACCCACCGACTGGTCGCGCGTCGCCGCCGCCGAGCCCGAGACAAGCGACAACGTCTCCCGCTCGGGTCGCACTTCGCGCCGTTCTGGACGCTGAAGAACCATTCAGGTCGCCAAAGATCCCGCTAACTCCGGGGAACACCGGGACGAGTCGCGACCCGGGCGGAGGAGACACGCAAAGAGCGGGGCAGATCGTGACCCGGGCGCGTCGGCGCGTCGATCCGTCAGTGCGGACCTTGTACGTCAGCGCCGCACCGGGCACATCAGCGCCGAACCGGGCACGTCAGCGCGGACCGGACCGCGCGACCGCCGGCCTAGGCCGGCAGCGGCTCGCCGCGGTACAGCGCCTCGAAGGTGTCGAGCGTGCGGGTGATGTCGTGCACGGCGACACCGTCGAGGGATGCCCGCTGCATCCGCTCATACTCGGCGGGATCGGCGGTCAGCACCCGGGTGAGCTTGTCGGCCAGGTCATCGACGTCCCCCGGCTCGAACAGGTATCCGTTCTCGCCGTCGTGCACGAGGTGCGGCAGGGCGACGGCGTTCGCGCCGACCACGGGCAGCGCCGAGGCCATCGCCTCCATCGTGACGATCGACTGCAGCTCGGCGATCGAGGCGATCGCGAAGACGGATGCCCTGGAGTACAGCTCACGCAGCTGCTCATCGGTGACCCGCCCGTGGAACGTGACGCGGTCGCCCAGTCCGAGCTGCCGGGTGAGGTTCTCGAGGTTCTTCCGCTGGTCCCCTCCACCGGCGATGTCGAAGTGCACGTCGAGCGCCGGGTCGAGCTTCGTCATCGCGCGCAGGATGACGTCGACCTGCTTCTCGCCGGTCAGGCGCCCCACGAACAGGATGCGATTGCTCTCGCGCGGTGCGACCACCGGCGCGTAGTTGCGCCGATCGATGCCGCACGAGATCGGGACGACGCCCTGGATGTCGATCGTGCGCTCCAGGAAGTCCGCCGCCTTGCGGGTGGGCGTGGTCACCGCGCGGGTCAGGTCGAAGGTGCGCTTGGCGTCGTCCCAGGCGAGCTTCAGCACGATCCGGTTGATGAAATCGGGCATCGTGGTGTGGTCGAGGATGTTCTCGGCCATCACGTGATTGGTCGCGACGACCGGGATGCCCCGCTGATGCGCGATGCGCGCGAGTCCGCGACCGATCACGATGTGCGACTGGATGTGCACCACGTCGGGCCGCACCTCGCTGAGAACCTTGCGCGCGTAGTGCTTCGCACGCCACGGCCAGACGAACCGCAGCCAGTCGTGCGGCAGCCAGCGGATCGACGGCAGCCGGTGCAGGGCCATCGGCTGCCCCTCGACCACCTCGGTGTGCGCCGGGCTCCTGCGGTACCGGGTGTTCGGCGCCACGACGTGCACGTCGTGCCCCCGCTCGACGAGGCCCGCGGCGAGACGCTCGGCGAAGCGGGCGGCGCCGTTGATGTCGGGGGCGAAGGTGTCGCAGCCGATCAGGACCCGCAGCGGGCGCGGGTTCTCCGCATCCGGGGTCCCTCGGTGATCTTCGGTGGAGGTCACAGGCGCCTATCGGTGAGTCATGCAGCCCGGGTACGGGCCGCAGATAGAGTACCCGAGCGGTCTGGGGTGAGGCTGGAGGCGAGGCCCTTCGCGCGTCTCTCGCACCCTCCCGCCCCGCGATCACGAGCGCATCCTGCCGACGTCCGCAGCCCGTGCGCTCGACGGCGCCCGGCACGCTCGGCGGATGGACAGCAGGGGCCGCTAGCGTGGGAGCATGCGCCTCACGTCCTCCGCCGACACTGAGAAGTGGACCCCTGTCACGGGGTCGCTGGGTTGGAAGGGCCGCCGGCAGCGCAAGGCGGCGATCCGGATGCTGCTGGGCCAGGCCAACGGCACCGCAGGCGCCACTCCGCGGCCCGGATCGGGGTTCGGCTCCTGGCTGGCCAGCCAGGCCGCGCCGTTCGCGATGCGCAAGGCCGACGGCCGGATACTGGCCTGGACGTGGAAGGCCGACCCCGAGCTGGTCGTGGCGATCGCGACGGCACAGCAGCTCACCCCGCAGCTGCGCACCGCCCGGGCGATGATGCCGATGGAGTACGACGACACCGAGAGCTTCCCCTCGGCGCTCGGGGTGGGCGAGAAGCTGATGATGGCGCTGCCGCCGGAGCCCGGCACTCCCCCGTTCGCCACTTACACGTGGGACACCGGCACGCACCTGATCACCCTGAACGCCGTGTGCGGCGATCGCGAACGGTTCGGCACGGTCGAGGGCGCCCTGGACGACCTCGCCCGCAGCATCCGCATCGCAGACGAGATCGCCGGCGGCGAGTCGACGATCCTGCGCCTACCGCCCGCCTGACGGAGCGACGCGGGTCTCGGGATCACCTGCGCAGCCCCGCGACCACCGGGCTCAGATCGTAGAACGCGGGGTAGACCGTGATCGTGGTGCCGTCGGCGGCGTGCAGCGTCAGCCGCCCCCAGCGTCCCACTCGATGCGCGGTGACGTCGGCGTAGGCGATCGTGCGCTCCCGGCCGAGCAGGGTGCGCACCCGCAGCCACGCGGGCGCCGCCTCGACATAGCGGTTCCGGTGCATCCACAGCACGGACAGTCCCAGGAGCACTGCGGCGATCGAGGCGATCCGCATCGGCAGCGGGTCCGCGCCGGTGCGCGGCGCCATGAAGCCGACGATGCCCAGACCCACCCCGACGAGCACGAGCGCACCGCCGGCGAGCAGCACGGCGCGCGGCATCCGCTGACGCAGCTTCTCGTCGTGCCGGGCCGCGGGCCTGCGCATGCGCAGCAGCGCGATCACCCCGAGCATCACGACCAGCAGGATCAGCAGGAACTTGAGGACGAAGCCGGCCACGGTTCGACGCTATCAGCACCGCCGGCGCCGAGCCCGGTCGGATGCACGGACCACACCTGCACGGCCTCGGGACGTGGACGGACCGGGGCGCAGGACGGTGCCCTCCGCCTTTACGTCCGGTTGCCCTCCGGTACACCTGCACGACCGGGGAACACCTGCACGACACATCCGCGGAATCGTCCGTGCATCCGTTCCCGGATCGTGCAGATGTACCGGGTCGACCCGCGCCGGACTGTCCCTTGGCCCGACGTCACCCCTCCTGCAGGGCGAACAGCCGCAGCATCCGCGCGGCCTCGACCGCGACGGCGTCCCGGCCGGGTGCGACGTACTTGCGCGAGTCGACCAGCTTCTCGTCCGCCGCGAGTCGCTCGCGCACAGCCCGGGTGAAGAAGCCGTTCAGGTGCGTGGAGACGTTGATCTTGGCCATGCCGGCCCGCACCGCCTGCGCGATCACACCGTCGGCGACACCGGACGAGCCGTGCAGCACCAGCGGCACGTCGAGGGCCGCGCGCAGCCGCGCGATGAGGTCGAGGTCGAGGGATGCCGAGCGATCGAGCATCGCGTGCGAGGAGCCGACCGCGACGGCGAGCGCGTCGACGCCGGTCGCGGCGACGAACGCGCGGGCCTCATCGGGGTCGGTGCGCACACCAGGCGCATGCGCACCGTCCTTCCCGCCGACCTCTCCCAGCTCGCCCTCCAGATAGACGCCGGCGGCGTGCGCGCGTTCGACGACCGACGCGGTGATCGCCACGTTCTCGTCATAGGGGAGCTTGCCGCCGTCGAACATCGCCGATCCGAACCCCAGGGCGATGGCCTCGTCGACCAACTCGGGGCGCTCGGCGTGGTCGAGGTGCACGGCGACCGGGGTCGCGGCGCGGCGGGCGACGGCGAGCGTCGCGAGGGCGATCGGCTCCAGCCCGCCGTGATAGTCGGCGCAGTTCTGGGAGATCTGCAGGATGACCGGGAGCTGCGCGGCCTCGGACGCCGCGACGAGCGCCTCCGCCGTCTCGAGATGGATCACGTTGAACGCGCCGACACCGGCACGACGCGATGCGGCATCGGTCACGAGCTCACGGGCGGAGACGAGGGTCATGGGGGTTCCTTGGGATCGGAGGGTCACACGTCGAGGACCACTCTGCCGTGTTCTCCTCGGTGTTCATGGATGTGTGACGACAACGGCGCGTTCGAGGTCGGGCCAGGAGGGGTCGATCTCGCCCGCGAGCGGCATGAGCACCGCCGACGCCGACCAGGCGACGGCACGACGCACGATCGTCTCCGGATCGCGGACGCCCTCGGCCAGCAGAACGGCGGCGGCGGCAACCGCCGCGTCGCCGGCACCGGTCGGATTGCCGGCGAGCGGCTCGGGAAGGCGCGCCGAGACGACATCGAGCGTGCCCCCGAGGGTGGCGTCCGCGGGCTCCCTGCCGATGTTGGTCTCGTTCTCGCTCCCTTCGGCCGATCGCGGAGCCACCGGAGAAGGCGCTATCGGGGAGGGGGCCGCGGGCCTCCGGTCACCCCGTGAGGAGTGAGTGAAGCGAGACGACGAGACGACATCCCCGAGGGCCCCATCGGAATGGTCGGCCCCGGGCATCCGGGGCGTGGCGTCCGTACCGGTGGTCTCGCTCCCTTCGGCCGATCGCGGAGTCACCGGGGAGGCTCCCGCAGTCGCTCGCGGTGTGTCCGGGGAGGGGCTCACGGCGAGCATGCCCTCGGCGCCGCGGGAGAGCAGGACGAACGATGCGCCGCGCCCCAGCAGTTCGCGGGCTCCCTCGATCGGGTCCTTGATTCCCGTCGCCTCGGCGAGCTCGGCGGCGTTCGGCTTGAGCACGTCGGCGCCGGCGTCCGCCGCGCGCAACAGGGCGGGTCCCGAGGTGTCGGCGATCACGATCGCCCCCGCTTCGCGCCCGAGCGCGATCAGTCGCGGGATCAGATCCTCCGGCGACCCCGGTGGCACGCTGCCCGAGATCACGAGCACAGGGGCGCCCGCTCCGGGTGCGACATCCGCGACATCCCGATCCGATGCGATGTCGCTCCCTCCGGGAGCGGGGG
>JBASAE010000613.1:0-4841 GCA_049654285.1 Microbacterium sp. | reverse complement strand
CCGGCTGCGGTGGGGCGTCCAGGCGCAGGATGCGGGCGATCATCGCCTGCACCTGCTTCTTGTCGGCGGAGCCGTAGCCGGTCACCGCCGCCTTCACCTCGCTCGGGGTGTGGGTCGCGGCGGGGAGTCCTGCCTCGGCGGCGAGCAGCAGTGCGACCCCGCTCGCCTGCGCGGTGCCCATCACGGTGTGGCTGTTCTGCTGCGCGAAGACGCGCTCCACGGCCACGGCGTCCGGACGGTGCGTGTCGATGACCGCGCGGATCCCCGCGGCGACGGCGGCGAGCCGCTCACCGATCGGCGCGTCCGCGGGGGTGCGGATCACGCCGACGTGCACGAGCGAGCCGCGTCGGGTGCGATCCACGTCGACGATGCCGACACCGCACCGGGTCAGGCCCGGGTCGATCCCGAGCACGCGCAGAGAGCTCACTCCCCCAGGCTAGGAGCACTCACGCCGACGGGGCGTCCGACTCGCGCTCAGTCGTCGTTCTCGAGCTCGGCCTGCACCTCGGCGGTCAGGTCGAAGTTGCTGAACACGTTCTGCACGTCGTCGCTGTCCTCCAGGGCGTCGATCAGGCGGAAGACCTTGCGCGCGGTGTCGGCGTCGACCTCGACCTTCAGGTTCGGCACGAACTCGACGTCTGCCGACTCGTACTCGATCCCGGCGTCCTGCAGCGCCGTGCGCACCGTCACGAGGTCGGTGGCCTCCGTGATGACCTCGTAGCCCTCGGCGTGCGGCTCGACCTCCTCGGCGCCCGCCTCGAGCACCGCCATCATCACGTCGTCCTCCGTGGTGCCCTCGGAGCCGACCACGATGACGCCCTTGCGGGTGAAGTTGTAGGCGACCGAGCCGGGGTCGGCCAGTGTCCCGCCGTTGCGGGTGAGCGCGGTGCGCACCTCGGCCGCGGCACGGTTCTTGTTGTCGGTGAGGCACTCGATCATCAGCGCCACGCCGTTCGGGCCGTAACCCTCGTACATGATCGAGGTGTACTCGACCGACTCGCCGCCGATGCCGGCGCCGCGCTTGATCGCGCGATCGATGTTGTCCTTGGGGACGGAGGTCTTCTTGGCCTTGAGCACCGCGTCATAGAGCGTGGGATTGCCCGCGAGGTCTGCTCCGCCGAGCTTGGCCGCGACCTCGATGTTCTTGATGAGCTTCGCCCACGACTTGGCACGACGCGCGTCGATGACGGCCTTCTTGTGCTTGGTCGTCGCCCACTTGGAATGCCCGGACATATGTCTCCGCTCGTCTCGTCTGCCCGGAGTCGCCCCCAGGGCGTCGTCCAGTCTAACGAATCGCACCCCGTCCTCGACCTCGCGTCGCCACACGGTCCAGGAAGCGCTGGTGGAACCGGGGCTCCCCGGACAGCTCGGGGTGGAAGCTGACGCCGATCAGCGCGCCCTGCTCGACGGCGACCGCGCGGCCGTCGTCGAGCGCGGCGATGACCACCGCATCCCTCCCCGTCTCCTCGATCACCGGCCCGCGGATGAACGTCGCGTGCACCGGCGTCTGACCGAGCACGGGCACGTCGAGCGATGCCTCGAACGACTCGGTCTGGCGGCCGAAGGCGTTGCGGCGGACAACGACGTCGAGGCCGCCGAACGACTCCTGACCTTCGATCGCATCGACGATCGTGTCAGCGAGCATGATGAGGCCCGCGCAGGTGCCGAGCATCGGCATCCCGTCCGCGATCGCGTCCCGGATGGGCCGCTGCAGCCCGAACTGGCGGGACAGCTTGTCGATCACGCTCGACTCGCCGCCCGGGATCACCAGCCCGCCGACCTCGGCGAACTCCTCCGGGCGCCGCACCCGCACGACCTCGGCGTCGAGCCCCTCCAGCATCGCCACGTGCTCGCGCACATCGCCCTGCAGGGCGAGCACGCCGACCCGGCTTCCGGGCCGTTCTCTCACCAGCCGCGCTCCGCAAGACGGTGCGGCGCCGGCAGGTCGGAGACGTTGATGCCGACCATCGCCTCGCCCAGGCCGCGGGACACCTCGGCGATCACCTTCGGGTCGTCGAAGAACGTGGTCGCCTTGACGATCGCCGCGGCGCGCGCGGCGGGATCGCCCGACTTGAAGATGCCCGAGCCGACGAACACGCCGTCGGCGCCGAGCTGCATCATCATCGCGGCATCGGCGGGCGTCGCGACGCCGCCCGCGACGAACAGCACCACCGGCAGCTTCCCGGTCTCGGCGATCTCGGCGACCAGCTCGTAGGGCGCCTGCAGCTCCTTCGCGGCGACGTACAGCTCGTCCTTCGGCAGCGCGCCGAGCGCGGCGATCTCACCGCGGATCTTGCGGATGTGCTTCATCGCCTCCGAGACGTCGCCGGTGCCGGCCTCCCCCTTCGAGCGGATCATCGCCGCGCCCTCGTTGATGCGGCGCAGCGCCTCGCCCAGGTTGGTCGCCCCGCACACGAACGGCACGGTGTACCCCCACTTGTCGATGTGGTTCACGTAGTCGGCCGGGGAGAGCACCTCGGACTCGTCGATGTAGTCCACGCCGAGCTCCTGCAGCACCTGGGCCTCGACGAAGTGCCCGATCCGGGCCTTCGCCATCACCGGGATGGAGACCGACGAGATGATGCTGTCGATCATGTCGGGGTCGCTCATGCGCGAGACGCCGCCCTGCGCGCGGATGTCGGCGGGCACGCGTTCGAGGGCCATGACGGCGACCGCGCCGGCGTCCTCGGCGATCCTCGCCTGCTCCGCCGTGACGACGTCCATGATGACGCCGCCCTTCAGCATCTCGGCGAGTCCGCGCTTGACGCGGGCGGTTCCGGTGGCGGGCTGGGCGGTCATGGGTCCTCCTGGGGCTGCGGCGACGTCAAGACGGGTCGAAAGGCGGTTTGATCTATGCCAAAAATAGCACTGTCCGGATCGATCGGGGGAACGTTCTAGAATCGGTTCCGAGGACCATGGGCGACGAGATCACAGGGACGACGGCGGCCGAGATCGCCGACAGCGTGCGCGGTCTCCGCGACCGCGGGGTGCTGCGCCCCGGCACGGTGCTGCCGCCGGTGCGCGAGCTCGCGGCGCAGCTCGGGGTCAACCGCAACACGGCTGTGGCCGCGTACCGGCAGCTCGCGCAGGCGGGCCTGGTCCTCTCCCGCGGGCGGGCGGGCACCGTGCTCGCCGGACACGAGTCGGTCGCGCAGGAGGGCTACGCCGCCGACACCGTGCTGCGCGACGTGGGCACCGGGAACCCCGACCCCGCGCTCATCCCGGATCCCTCCCGTGCGCTCGCGACGCTGGCCGGGCGTCCCGTCCTCTACGGCGAGCCCGTGATCGACCGGGGCCTCGAGGAGTGGTCGCGCGCCTGGATAGCCGGGGACCTCCGCGGCCTCGACTTCCGCATCACGATCACGAGCGGCGCCGTGGACGCCGTCGAACGGCTGCTCGCCCAGGCGCTGATGCGCGACGACGCGGTGGCTCTCGAAGACCCGTGCTTCCTCGCCAGCATCCACACGGTGCGCCTCGGCGGCTACCGCGCGGTATCCGTGCCGGTCGACGAGGAGGGCATGACCGTCGACGGGCTGAAGGCGGCCCTGGACGCCGGGGTCCGCGCCCTGATCTGCACCCCCCGGGCCCAGAACCCGACCGGTGCCTCGCTCTCCCCCGCGCGGGCCGCCGCGCTGCGCGCGCTGCTCGACGAGCACCCCTACGTGCTGGTCATCGAGGACGACCATTTCTCGATGCTCTCGCAGCGCCCCTACGAATCTCTGATCGGGCCGGGTCACCGACGCTACGCGCTGGTGCGCTCGGTGTCGAAGTTCCTCGGTCCCGACATGTGCCTCGCGGTCGCCGCGACCGACCCCGAGACGGCCGTTCGGCTGGCGATGCGGCTGAGCCCCGGCACCACCTGGGTCAGCCACCTGCTGCAGCGGTTGACGCTCGCCCAGCTCACCGACGACGCGGTGAGCGCCCGGATCTCCGAGGCCGCCGCGCACTACGCCGCCCGTAACGCCGCGTTCGCCGATCGGCTTCGCGCCCACGGCGTTCCGGCGTCCCCGTCAGACGGGCTGAGCCTGTGGGTGCCGTTGCCCGTCCCCGCCCGCCTCGTCGCGGAGCGGCTCATGCGTCGCGGATGGCTCGCACGCACCGGTGACGAGTTCGCCCTCGACGACCGCGCGGAGCCGTCGCACCATCTGCGCCTCACCGTGCACGACCTCTCCGACGAGGATGCGCAGACGCTCGTCTCCGACCTCGTCGCGGCCCTGCGATGACCCCTCTTCGCGGACGAGGTTCCGCGTTCAACGAAAGGCACGAGGAATGAAGGTTCTCTCCATCCAGTCGGCTGTCGCCTACGGTCATGTCGGCAACTCCGCGGCGGTCTTCCCGCTCCAGCGCATCGGCGTGGAGGCACTGCCGGTCTACACCGTGAACTTCTCCAATCACACGGGCTACGGAGCCTGGCGCGGACCGCTGATCGCGCCGGCCGATGTCGCCGAGGTCATCACGGGCATCGAGGAGCGCGGCGTGTTCGACGACATCGACGCGATCCTCAGCGGCTACCAGGGTGGCGAGGGCATCGGAGACGTCATCATCGATGCCGTCTCCCGGGTGAAGGCGGCCAATCCGGATGCGGTGTACGCGTGCGACCCGGTCATGGGCAACGCGAAGTCGGGATGCTTCGTCGCCCCGGCGATCCCGGTCCTGCTGCGCGAACGGGTCGTGCCGGTCGCGGACATCATCACCCCAAACCAGTTCGAGCTCGGCTTCCTCACCGAGACCGAGCCCGACACGCTGGAGTCCACCCTCGCGTCGGTCGACCTCGCGATGGCGATGGGGCCGAAGACCGTGCTGGTCACCAGCGTCGAGCGGCCCGACCGTGAGGCGGGCAC
>JBASAE010000612.1:0-2070 GCA_049654285.1 Microbacterium sp. | reverse complement strand
AGATCAGGGTGCCCCAGTCCTGGTGCTCGCCACGGCGGGGGTCCGGGTGCTCGTAGAGCGGACGGCCGTCGAAGCGCGCCAGACCGAAGTCGTCCTTCGGGAAATGTCCCGGCACCCAGTCCAGGATCACGCCGATCCCGGCCCGGTGCAGTCGGTCGATGAGATAGCGCAGGTCGTCGGGGGAGCCGTAGCGGCTGGTCGGTGCGTAGTAGCCGGTGATCTGATAGCCCCAGGACCCGCCGAACGGATGCTCGGCGACGGGCATGAGCTCGACGTGCGTGAATCCCTCGGCCGTGACGTGCTCGATGAGCGGGTCTGCGATGTCGCGGTAGCCCAGGCCGCCTCGCCACGAGCCGAGGTGCACCTCGTAGATCGACATGGGCTGGGCGACCGCATGGGTCGCCGCGCGGCGGGTCATCCAGGCGCCGTCGCCCCACACGTACGACCCGAGCGTCACGACGGACGCCGTCGCGGGCGGCACCTCGGCGGCCTGGGCCATCGGGTCGGCCTTGAGGATCCATCGCCCGTCGGGGGTGAGGATCTCGTACTTGTAGCGGCTGCCCACCGCGACCCCGGGGACGAACAGCTCCCAGATGCCGCTCCCGCCCATCGAGCGCATCGAGTGGCCTTCGCCGTTCCAGCCGTTCCAGTCGCCGCACAGGCGGACCGCCTGCGCGTGGGGCGCCCACACGGCGAAGCCCACGCCGGCGTCCCCGTCGAGCACACGGGGATGGGCGCCCAGCACCTGCCAGAGCCGTTCGTGCCGGCCCTCTGCGATCAGGTGCAGGTCCAGCTCTCCCAGCGCGGGGAGGTGCCGATACGGATCGCCCGCGAGGGTCTCCTCCCGCCCCTCGTACACGGTCGCGATCACGTAGGGGAGCGGCGGACCGTCGTGGGTGCCCTCCCAGATGCCGTGGGCGACGTGGGACAGCGCGAGCCGGCTGCCGTCGATGAAGACCGCGGTGACCGCCTCCGCCAGCGGGCGCCGGGTGCGGATCACCGTGGTCGTCCGGCCCGCCGGATCCGTGGTGGGATGCGCTCCCAGCAGCATGTGCGGATCATGGTGCGCGCCGTGTGCGGTCTTCTCCCAGTCGGCGGAAACGGCGACGTCTTCGATGTAGCTCATGATCGCTCCTTCACCCTCAGGATGTGCACCGGTTCGGCGAAGGCGTCGAGCCGCACATAGTTGTGGTCGTTCCAGGTCCAGACCGCGCCGGTCAGGAGATCCTCGACGTCGAACGGGGCTCCCGGAGCGACACCCCACACGGTGGTGTCGAGATGGACGGTCGTCTCGCGCACGGAGTGCGGATCGACGTTCGCCACCACGATGATCGTGTCGTCGGCGCCGGTGCCGGTGAACGCCGCGTCGAGGTGCTTCGAGTAGACCAGGATCGCGTCGTCGTCGCTCCAGTGGAACCGGATGTTGCGCAGCTGCCGGAGCGCAGGATGCTCACGCCGGATGTCGTTGAGCCGGCGCAGGAGCGGGGCGAGCGAGTCGCCGCGCTCCTCAGCCCCCGCCCAGTCGCGCACCTTGTACTCGTACTTCTCGTTGTCGATGTTCTCCTCGGAGCCGGGCCGGGCGATGTTCTCGAAGAGCTCGTATCCCGCATAGACGCCGTACAGCGGCGCGGCCGTGGCGGCCAGGCAGGCGCGGATCCGATAGGCCGCCCGCCCGCCGTACTGCAGGTACTCGGTGAGGATGTCGGGGGTGTTCACGAACAGGTTCGGCCGCATGAAGTCGGCCGTCTCGGTGGAGACCGAGGTGAGGAACTCGGTCAGCTCCGCCTTGGTGTTGCGCCAGGTGAAGTACGAGTAGCTCTGCTGGAAGCCGGCCGCCGCGAGCCCGCGCATCGGCGCGGGGCGGGTGAACGCCTCCGCGAGGAAGACGACCTCGGGATGCGTGGTGTTCACGGTGCGGATCAGCCACTCCCAGAACCGGAGCGGCTTGGTGTGCGGGTTGTCGACGCGGAAGATCTTCACGCCCTGGGCGATCCAGTGCTCGACGATCCGGAGCACCTCGGCGTACAGTCCTTCCGGGTCGTTGTCGAAGTTCAGCGGGTAGATGTCCTG
>JBASAE010000611.1:0-2610 GCA_049654285.1 Microbacterium sp. | reverse complement strand
CGATTTCAAGGGGATAGTGTGTCGCTGAGAGAAAAATCATGAGGAATGACGTGGCCACGATCTACGACGTCGCACAGCTTGCCGGCGTGTCTCCGGCGACCGTGTCGCGCGTGTTCAACGGGGTCGGCGTATCCGAGGCCAAGATCCTGGCCGTGCGCAATGCCGCCAAGCAGCTGAACTTCACGCCCAACCGCGCCGCCCGCACGCTGCGGCGGCAGAGCTCCGAGGTCATCGCCCTCGTCATCCCCGACATCGAGAACCCGTACTTCACCGAGATGGCCCGTGGCGTGGAGGACGTCGCGAGCGAGGCGGGCTATTCGGTCGTGCTGTGCAACACCGATGCGCAGGTGCAGAAGGAGGCCACCTACCTCGGCATCGCGATGGCCGAGCACATGTCCGGGGTGATCCTCGCCGCGGCATCGGACCGCACCGACCTGCGTGAGTTCCTCGCGACCGGCCGTCCGGTGGTCGCGGTCGACCGCAGCACCGGCTACGACATCGACGGGGTGGTGATGTCGAACCGGGATGCCGGACGTCAGGCCACCGCGCATCTGCTGGTGGCCCACCGCCGTGTGGCGTACATCGGCGGACCGGAGAACATCGAGACCTCCTCGGACCGCGCGGACGGCTGGCGGCTCGCGCACCGGGACGCCGGGATCGCGGTGCCCGAGGACCTGCTGCGCTTCTCGTCGTTCCGCGTCGATGGCGGACGCGAGGTCATGGAGGAGCTGCTGGCGCTGCCCGAGCCCCCGGATGCGGTCGTCGCCGGGAACAACCTCATCGGCGTGGGCGCCATCCAGGTGCTCACCGAGCACGAGCTCACCCCGCCCAGGATCGGTGTGGCCGTGATCGGGTCCCTGCCGTTCACCACGCTGTCCCCCAGCGCGGTCACGGTGGTGCGGCTGCCCGCCCGGCACATGGGCGTGACCGCCGCGCGGATGCTGCTGGAGCGCATCCGCGGCGACCGCCAGCCCGCGCGTACGGTCGTGCTGCGCAACGAGGTGCAGGCCGCCACGCGCTGATCGGCTCGACCGCGTCGCTGTGCCCGCCCGCTGTCCCGCTGGAGGGTGCAGCCCCTGATCGCTCGCTCCTGCGCGGTTGCGCGGACGGACAGGGCGATGTGGCTCAGGGGCGGGATGTCGAGAGCCGGGGCGGGCCACCGCTGCGCCTTGCATCATGAAATCGATTTCGCGTACGCTGAGTGACAGGTTCGGCAAGGAGGACGACATGCGCTGCACCCTGGGGGTGGACGTCGGCACATCCAGCACGAAGGGCGTGCTGGTGGCCGAGGACGGCACGATCCTGCAGACCGCCGCGCGCGCGCACGAGGTCTCCCGCCCGCACACCGGCTGGGTCGAGATGGACGCGCGCATCTGGTGGGACGAGTTCGTGAGCATCGCCCGGGAACTGCTCGCCGGCGCTTCGGCGGGCTCAGCGCCCCAGGAGGGCTCGGAGGCCGTCGAGGTCGCGGCCGTCGGCGTCAGCGGCATGGGGCCGTGCGTGCTGCTGGCCGACGAGGATGACGAACCGGTGCGTCCGGCGATCCTCTACGGCGTCGACACCCGGGCATCCGCCCAGCTGGCTCGGATGACCGATGAGCTCGGCGAGGCCGAGATCGCCCGCGTAGGCGGCTCGACCCTCACCTCGCAGGCGGCGGGCGCGAAGATCGCTTGGGTCGCCGACGAGGAGCCGGAGGCGTTCGCCCGCGCGGTGCGCTTCTTCATGCCCGCCTCCTGGCTGAGCCGCCGGCTCACCGGCGCCTACGTGCTCGACCACCAGTCGGCCAGCCAGACCTCCCCGCTCTACGACATCGAGCACGAGGTCTGGCACGCCCCATGGTGGGGACGGTACGCGGACGGGATAGAGCCGCCGCCGTTGGCGTGGGCGGGCGACGTCGCCGGCCACGTCACCCCCGAGGCGTCCGCGCTCACCGGCATCCCCACCGGGACCCCGGTGACCGTCGGCACGATCGACGCGTGGACCGAGGCGGTCAGCGTGGGCGCGCACGAGATCGGTGATCTCATGCTGATGTACGGCACGACGATGTTCCTCGTCGCCACCGGTGCCGAGATCCTGCGCACGCCCTCGATGTGGACCACCGTCGGCGCCTTCGCCGGCACACGCAACCTGGCCGGCGGGCTGTCCACCTCCGGCGCCCTGACCGCGTGGCTGAAAGACCTCACCGACGCCTCCTACCCGGACCTGCTCGCCGAGGCCGCGGAGTCGGGCGTGGGCGCGCGCGGCCTGCTCACGCTGCCCTACTTCGCCGGGGAGCGCACCCCGATCCAGGATCCGGATGCCCGTGGCGTGATCGCCGGGCTCACCCTCGAGCACGGACGCGGCGACCTCTATCGGGCAGCCCTCGAAGCCACCGCGCTCGGTGTGCGGCACAACGTCGAGACCATGCGCGCGGCCGGCGCCGACATCCGCCGCATCGTCGCTGTCGGCGGCGGCACGCAGGGCCGGCTCTGGCTGCAGATCATCTCGGACGTCACCGGGCTGGTGCAGGAGGTGCCCGAGACCACGATCGGCGCGAGCTACGGCGCGGCCTTCCTCGCCGCCGGCGCGGTCTCCGCCGATGGCGAGGCCCCCGCGATCGCCGCCTGGAAC
>JBASAE010000610.1:0-2858 GCA_049654285.1 Microbacterium sp. | reverse complement strand
CAGCTTCTCCGGCAGGCCCTTGGCCAGCATGATCGCGTTCACCTTCGCGGTCAGCAGCGCATCGGTCGCCCCCGAGATCACCGACTGCACCGAGGCGGCCTCGTCGGGGTACTCGATGATGTCGATGGCGTTGGAGCCGCAGGACGCCGCGGTGTACTCGATGAGGATCTTCTGGAGCGTGGTGTCCTTCACCGCTGCCGCCTTCCGGCCGCACAGGTCGCCGAGGACGGCGATGTCGTCCACGTCGGTGCGCGTGACGATCGCGGCACCCGTCTTGGAGTAGTCGACGAAGGTGACCGTCTCCTGCCGGCTCTTCAGGTCGGCGAGACCCGTGATCACGTCGAAGTTCCCCGCCTGCAGCCCGGGGATCATC
Organism: Microbacterium sp.; assembly: GCA_049654285.1. GTDB lineage: Bacteria > Actinomycetota > Actinomycetes > Actinomycetales > Microbacteriaceae > Microbacterium. The sequence continues at coordinate 2,485 of JBASAE010000610.1, read as the reverse complement.
CCGTCGAACGGCTGCGCCTGGTAGGTGATGGTGGTGCCCAGCTTCGCGCCGATCGCGGTGAGCAGATCGAAGTCCACGCCGACGAACTTGTCCCGGACGCCCTCTTCGGCGAAGTCGATGAACGGCGGGTGAGGGATGGTGGAGGCGATGGTGAGGCCCTGGGAATAGCGCTCCGGGAGCAGCTCGGCCGCAGCCGGGTCGGCGACGACGGTGCCGACGCCCTCGATCTCGACGCCCTCGGCGGCCGGAGCCGAGGCGTCCGTCTGCTCGGGCGCGGACTCGGCGCCCGCGCATCCGACCAGCAGCGCGGCTGCAGCCGAGACGGCGATCAAGCCGGTGAAGCGGGAGCGGATGCTGCTCCCCTCTCCGCGGAAGAGGGAGGTGATGGAAGTGTGGTTCATGATTGCCTCATTGCATTTCGTTCGAGACGAGCCGTGGTTCTGTTAATTTGTTCTTTGGAGAACAAATCTTCTGATCCAAAACATTAGCGAAGGAGAGCGTCGATGGCAAACAGGCGTCAGCTCGATGCCACGGCACAGGGGCGGGTGCTCAGCGCCCTCCACCGCGGCGGCCCCATGACACGCGCCCAGGCGACGTCGTGGGCGGGGCTGGCCCGCAGCGCGGCGGGCAATGCCATCAACGACCTCGTCGAGCGGGGCCTGATCCGCTCACGCGACGCCGAGCCGACCGGCATCCGTGGTCGCCCGTCCGCCGAGCTCAGCGTGGTGGCGGATGCCGGGGCGGCCCTCGCGGTGAAGATCAGCGATCATGGCGCCGAGGTCTGCGTGGTCGACCTCGCCCGCCGCGTCACGGCCCACGGACACGCCGAGATCCGGTTCGACCGGCTTCCGCCCGAGACCTCGCTGCCCCGACTGGCCGACGCGATCGACGAGTTCGTCGGGGACCCCGTGGAACGCCGGATCCGTGGGATCGGGATCTCGGTCCCGGGAATGGTCGACGCCGAGCACGGGGTCGCACGCGCGGTGCTCTCCCTCGGCTGGCGGAACGTGCCCGTCATCGACGACCTGCTGCGGAGGATGGCCCACCCGCTGCCCATCCAGCTCGGACACGACGCCGCGCTGGGCGCCATCGCCGAGTTCCGGCTCGGGGACCACACCGACGCCAGGCGGCTGCTGGCCCTGACCTCGGAGTCCTTCGGCGTGGGTGCCGGGCTCGTGACGTCCTCAGGACCGACCAGCCAGCTCGCCGACCACGCCCTGCAGGCGGGTCACCTCATCGTCGCCCCCCAGGGGCCGTTGTGCAGCTGCGGCTCCCGCGGCTGCCTCGAGCTCTTCATCGACGGTCGGGCACTCCGCCAGGTGCTCGGCCTCTCCGCAAGCGTCGAGCCCGAGCACATCGACGCCAGGCTGAGAGCGCTCTCCCGGGTCGACGCGGACAGGATCGGCCTCCCCTCGCTGGTCGAGCATCTCGGCACAGGGCTCACCAGCCTGGTGAACACCCTGGGACCGGACGCAGTGATCCTGTCGGGCCTGCTCGCTCCTGTCGCCGACCTCTACCGGGACGCCCTGGACGAGGCCGTCGGCAGAGCCGTCGTCGCCCAGGTGGAGCCGGTCACGCTCGCGACGAGCCGCAACGCCGATGCCGTCGTCATCGGCGCCGCCGAGATCGCGCTCAGCTCGTTCCTCGCCGATCCGACCGCTGCGACTACGCCTCGATGACGAGCGGGACGATCATCGGACGGCGACGCAGCTTCTGGTTCACCCACCGGCCGATCGTGCGGCGGATCACCTGGGAGAGCGCGTGGTTGTCGCGCACGCCGTTGCCCGCCGCCTCCTTGAGGGCGGCGACGATCTTCGGCGTGACGTCGTCGAACACGGAGTCGTCCTCGGCCACACCGCGGGCGTGGATCTCCGGACCGGAGATGATGCGGCCGGTCGAGGAGTCGACCACGACGATGACCGAGACGAAGCCCTCCTCGCCGAGAATGCGGCGGTCCTTGAGATCGGCGTCGGTGATCTCGCCGACCGTGGAGCCGTCGACGTACACGAAACCCAGATCGAGCTGCCCGACCACGCGCGCCGCGCCGTCGCGGAGGTCGATCACGGTGCCGTTCTCGGCGATGATCGTGCGGTCCGCGGCGATGCCGGTGTCCTGCGCGAGCTTCGCGTTGGCCATCAGGTGTCGGTACTCGCCGTGCACCGGCAGCACGTTGCGCGGCTTCAGGATGTTGTAGCAGTAGAGCAGCTCCCCCGCCGCCGCGTGCCCGGAGACGTGCACCCGGGCGTTGGCCTTGTGCACCACGGTCGCACCGAGCTTGGTGAGCCCGTCGATCACGCGGTACACGGCGTTCTCGTTGCCGGGGATCAGGCTGGACGCGAGGATGACGGTGTCACCCGGCCCCGGCTCGATCGCGTGGTCGAGGTTCGCCATGCGGCTCAGCACCGCCATCGGCTCCCCCTGCGAGCCGGTGGACATGTAGACGATCCTGTCATCGGGCAGGTCGCGCGCCTTCTTGTAGTCGATC
>JBASAE010000609.1:0-3110 GCA_049654285.1 Microbacterium sp. | reverse complement strand
CTTCAACTACGAGAACGAAGGCGCCGTGGGCTGGGGGGTCTCCGGCGCCGCGGTCGCCCCGGGAGAGCTGATCGTCACCACGAAGCTCGCCGGCCGACACCATCCGGTGAGCCGCGCCAGGGTCGCGATCGAGGAGAGCCTGTTCCGCCTGGGCCTGGAAGCCATCGACCTGATGCTGATCCACTGGCCGAACCCGAGCGTCGACAAGTACGTCGAGGCCTGGCAGGCGTTGGTGGACGCCCGGGAGCGCGGCATCGTCCGGCAGATCGGCGTCTCGAACTTCCTGCCCGAGCACCTGGAACGCATCGAGGAGGCCACCGGTGTGCGTCCCGTCGTCAACCAGATCGAGGTGCACCCGCACTTCCCGCAGCAGGAGGCGCTGGCCTATCACCGGGCACACGGCATCCTCACCGAGGCGTGGAGTCCGCTCGGGCGCGCCCGCGATGTGCTCGACGAGCAGGCGATCGCGGAGATCGCCGCCGCGCACGGCGCGACCCCCGTCCAGATCGTGCTCGCATGGCATCGGGCGCGCGGCGTCGTGTCGATCCCGAAGGCCGCCGACCCCGTGCATCAGCGCGAGAACCTCGCCGCGAACGACATCGTGCTGTCCGAGGAGGAGGTCGCACGGATCACCGCCCTCGGGCGTGAGGACGGCCGTCTCTTCGACGGCGACCCCGCGACGCACGAGGAGCAGTAGGGCTCGGCCCGCGACACCTGCAGGGCAGGGCGACAGGTGCAGGGCGACACGCCGTGGTCTCGGCCGGCGAACGTCGGTGCGCCCTGCAGGTGTCGAGCGGATGCCGGCTGCTACAGGCCGGACTCCTCGGTGCGCACCAGGATCGCGCCGCATTCGGGGCAGGAGACGATCGCCGCGGCGTCCTGCCGGCGGATGGCGCCCAGGTCGGTGCTGGACAGCACCATGCGGCATCCCTCGCAGGTGCCGGCGCGCAGCAGGGCCGCCGCGGGCACGATCCGCTGTGCGCGCCGTTCGTAGTCGGCGAGCAGTTCGGGGGGAAGGCCGATCGACACCGCCCGGCGGTCGCGGGCGAGCTGTTCGCCCAGCGCCGCCGCCTCCGCGATGCCCGCCTTGGCCTGGCCGCTGAGCTCGGCCCCCTCGGCGGTGGTCTCGGCGATGAGCGCCTGCTGTGCGGCCAACGCCGCCTCGGCCTCCTCCAGGGCCCCCATCGCATCGAGCTGAGTGTCCTCGAGGCTGCTCAGGCGCTGGCCCAGGCTGGCGATCTCCTGCTCCAGGGCGATCGCGTCCTTCGGGTTCGTCACCGCCTGCAGCCGCTGCGCGTCGCGCTCCCGGCGCTGCTCGGCCAGTGCGACGTCAGACTCGACGCGCGCGAGCTCGCTCTGCGCGTCGTCGCGCACCCCGGCCAGCGCGGTCAGCTCGCGCAGCTGCGCCTGTCGCACGGCGGTCAGCTCGGCCACCCGGGCGGCCTGCGGCGGGTGTGCGGCGGTGTACGCCGCGCGGGTGATCCGCTGGTCGAGGTCCGCGACCTCGAGCAGGATGCGCTGGTGTTCAGGCGTCGCGTTCATGTGCGCCCAGAGAGACTCGAACTCCCGACCCCTTCGGTGTAAGCGAAGTGCTCTAACCAACTGAGCTATAGGCGCAACGTGTCGATACTACCGGCGCCCGACGCTCTCCCACCGCCTCGGAACAGGGATAGGCTTGCGACAGCGTACGTTGTGCACAGCCGACAAGGCTCATGACGCAGCTTCCCGTTTCCTTGGCATGATCTGCCATCTCGACGAAAGGCCGGACGTGACCGTTCACGATCAGGATCCGTACTCGCAGGGCCCGCTCGACAGCGACCCGGAGGAGACCGGCGAGTGGCAGCAGTCACTCGATGAGCTCGTCGATGCGAAGGGGCATGGACGCGGGCGCGAGATCATGCTCAGCCTGCTGAAGCGCTCGAAGGACCTGCACCTCGGCGTGCCGATGGTGCCGACGACCGACTACATCAACACGATCGCGCCCGAGAACGAGCCCGACTTCCCCGGCGACGAGGAGATCGAGCGTCGCTACCGGCACTGGATCCGCTGGAACGCCGCGATCACGGTGCATCGGGCGCAGCGCCCCGGCATCGGCGTCGGCGGCCACATCTCGACCTACGCGGGCGCCGCCTCCCTCTACGAGGTGGGCTTCAACCACTTCTTCCGCGGTCAGGACCACCCGGGCGGCGGCGACCAGATCTTCATCCAGGGCCACGCCTCCCCCGGCATCTACGCCCGCTCCTTCCTCGAGGGCCGGCTGGACGAGGCCGACATGGACGGCTTCCGCCAGGAGAAGTCGCATGAGGGGCATGCGCTGCCGTCCTATCCGCACCCGAGGTCGATGCCGGACTACTGGCAGTTCCCGACCGTGTCGATGGGCCTCGGCCCGATCAACGCGATCTACCAGGCCCAGTCGAACAAGTACCTGCAGAACCGCGGCATCAAGGACACCTCCGACCAGCATGTGTGGGCGTTCCTCGGCGACGGCGAGATGGACGAGGTCGAGAGCCGCGGTCAGCTGCAGGTCGCGGCGAACGAGGGCCTGGACAACCTCACCTTCGTGATCAACTGCAACCTGCAGCGGCTCGACGGTCCGGTCCGCGGCAACGGGAAGATCATCCAGGAGCTGGAGTCGTTCTTCCGCGGCGCGGGCTGGAACGTCATCAAGGTGATCTGGGGCCGCGAGTGGGACGACCTGCTCGCCCGCGACACCGACAACGCGCTGCTGAACATCATGAACGTCACCCCCGACGGCGACTACCAGACCTACAAGGCCGAGTCGGGGGCGTACATCCGGGAGAACTTCTTCGGTCGCGACGAGCGTGCCGCCGCCCTGGTGAAGGACTACAGCGACGAGCAGATCTGGCATCTGCGGCGCGGCGGCCATGACTACCGCAAGGTGTACGCCGCGTTCAAGGCGGCCATGGAGCACAAGGGCCAGCCCACCGTCATCCTCGCCAAGACCGTCAAGGGCTACGGCCTCGGTCCGCACTTCGAGGGCCGCAACGCGAACCACCAGATGAAGAAGATGACGCTGGAGAACCTGAAGACCTTCCGCGACACGATGCAGATCCCGATCACGGACGCGCAGCTCGAGGAGAACCCCTACC
>JBASAE010000608.1:0-12027 GCA_049654285.1 Microbacterium sp. | reverse complement strand
GCCCCGCTCGGGTCATCGGCCAGCAGGTGGAACGGCGCGGCGCGCGTGACCGTCACCGTCACGACGTCACCCGGCCGCGGCAGCTCGGATCCGGGCGTGACCTCGAAGTGCACCAGCCTGTTGTCCTCTGCGCGGCCGGTGAGGCGGTGCGTCTCGGCGTCCTTCTTGCCCTCGCCGACGGAGACCAGCACCTCGACCTGGCGGCCGACCTGCTTCTGGTTCTCCTCCAGCGAGATGCGCTCCTGCAGGGCGATCAGGCGGTCGTAGCGCTGCTGCACGACCTCCTTCGGCACCTGATCCGCCATCGTGGCGGCGGGGGTGCCCTCGCGGATCGAGTACTGGAACGTGAACGCCCCCGAGAACCGCGCCTGCTCGACGACCCGCATGGTGTCCTCGAAGTCCTCCTCGGTCTCGCCCGGGAAGCCCACGATGATGTCGGTGGTGATCGCGGCGTGCGGGATCCTCTCGCGCACCCGATCGAGGATGCCGAGGAAGCGCTCGCTACGGTAGGACCGGCGCATCGCCCGCAGGACACGGTCGCTGCCGGACTGCAGCGGCATGTGCAGCTGCGGCATCACGGCCGGCGTCTCCGCCATCGCATCGATCACGTCGTCGGTGAACGCCGCCGGGTGCGGGCTGGTGAAGCGGATCCGCTCGATGCCGGGGATCTCGCCGGCGGCCCGCAGCAGCTTGCCGAAGGCCTGCCGGTCGCCGAACTCGACGCCGTAGGAGTTCACGTTCTGTCCGAGCAGGGTGACCTCGATCGCGCCGTCATCGGCGAGCAGTCGGATCTCGCTGAGGATGTCGCCGGGTCGGCGATCCTTCTCCTTGCCCCGCAGGCTCGGGACGATGCAGAACGTGCAGGTGTTGTTGCAGCCCACCGAGATCGACACCCAGCCGCTGTGCGCGGAGTCGCGCTTGGTGGGGAGCGTCGACGGGAACACCTCGAGGGACTCCAGGATCTCGAGCTCGGCTTCGCCGTTGTGCCGTGCCCGCTCCAGCAGGCCGGGCAGCGAACCCATGTTGTGGGTGCCGAACACCACGTCCACCCAGGGCGCCTTGTCGAGGACCGCCTGCTTGTCCATCTGCGCCAGACAGCCGCCCACGGCGATCTGCATGCCCGTGTGCTTGTCCTTGCGTGACTTCAGGTGACCCAGCGTGCCGTACAGCTTGCCCGCCGCGTTGTCGCGCACTGCACAGGTGTTGATGATGACGACGTCCGCGTCCTCGCCCTCCGCGGCGCGCACGTAGCCCGCGCTCTCCAGAGATCCGGACAGTCGCTCGGAGTCGTGCACGTTCATCTGGCACCCGAAGGTGCGCACCTCGTAGGAGCGCCGGTGTCCGTCGGCCTCGACGGCAGCCTGTGAGGGGGCGATGATCGTCGGTTCGCTGCTCGGAGTAGTCATGATGACTGCCATTCTACGAGCGGTCGACGGCCCTGGCTCCCCCGGCCCGGTGCTCACTCGAAGCGCACGCCTCGCGCTCCCCCGCCGGACGCCTCCCGCAGCGCCCTACGGGCCGCATCCATCGCGATCGCGCCCGAGTAGCCACGCCGGGACAGCTGCCCGACGAGGCGTCGCACCGCGGTCTCGGGATCGAGACGGACCATGCTCGACGCCCTGCTCCGCGCGAACTCCAGCGCTCGCTCGGCATCGTCGTCGGGAAGCTCCGCCAGCGCCGCATCGATGACCTCGCGCGGGAGGCCCCGTTGCGCCAGCGCCCGCCCGAGCGCGACACGTCCCTGCCCCTTGCGTTCCACGCCCGCCGTCACGAGCAGGCCGGCCAGCACGGCATCGTCGAGGTAACGACGCTGCTCGAACTCATCGATCACGTCGTCGATCTGCTCGCGGGGCAGACCGACGTCACGCAGCACGGCGCGGGCCTCCGACACGGACAGCGAGCGGGTGCGCAGCTTGCGCACCAGCGTCTCCTCGGCGCGGGCCCGCAGCTCTTCCGGGTCTGTGGCGTCCTCCCCGGCTTGCGGACCGTCGACCAACTCTCCCTGCGCACCGTCGACCTTCTGCGCGCCGACGGCCCGAAGCCTGCCGCGTGCACCATAGGCCGGATGCCGTTCGCTGGGGCCGGCGGTGCCATCGACTTCACCGTCCCACGTCGAGCGCCACAACCCGGTGGCTCCCGTGCGACGTGGGATCGCCGCAGGCTCGTCGTCCCGATCGGCGGAACGGTCGCCCGTCCCGGGTCTCGTCCCACCGAACAGCGGGATCACGGGGGCGAGGCGATCATCCTCGCCCCCGTCGATGCCCGTCATGGTCAGGCCGGGCGGCGCTGCGCCAGCTCATCGGCCGGGGATGCGGCCGCGGCCCCGCCGATTCCGAGCTTCTGCTTGATCTGCGTCTCGATCGCGAGGGCGATGTCCTCGTTGGCGATCAGGAAGTTACGGGCGTTCTCCTTGCCCTGGCCGAGCTGGTCGCCATCGTAGGTGTACCAGGACCCGGACTTCTTGACGATGCCGTGCTCGACGCCGAAGTCGATCAGGCTGCCCTCCCGCGAGATGCCGACACCGTACAGGATGTCGAACTCGGCCTGCTTGAACGGCGGCGCCATCTTGTTCTTCACCACCTTGACGCGGGTGCGGTTGCCGACGGCGTCGGCACCGTCCTTCAGCGTCTCGATGCGGCGGATGTCGAGGCGTACCGACGCGTAGAACTTCAGCGCCTTTCCGCCGGCGGTGGTCTCGGGGGAGCCGAAGAACACGCCGATCTTCTCGCGCAGCGGGTTGATGAAGATCGCGGTGGTCTTGGTCTGGTTCAGCCCACCGGTCAGCTTGCGCAGCGCCTGCGACATCAGGCGCGCCTGCAGGCCGACGTGCGAGTCGCCCATCTCGCCCTCGATCTCGGCCCGCGGCACGAGGGCCGCCACCGAGTCGATCACGACCAGGTCGATCGCACCGGAGCGGATCAGCATGTCGGCGATCTCGAGTGCTTGCTCACCGGTGTCGGGCTGCGAGACCAGCAGCTGGTCGATGTCGACGCCGAGCTTCTTCGCGTACTCGGGATCGAGCGCGTGCTCGGCGTCGATGAAGGCGGCGATCCCCCCTGCGCGCTGCGCATTGGCGATCGCATGCAGGGTCAACGTGGTCTTTCCCGAGGACTCGGGACCGTAGATCTCGATGATGCGGCCGCGGGGCAGACCGCCGATGCCGAGGGCAACGTCGAGGGCGATCGACCCGGTGGGGATGACCTCGACCGGAGCGCGCTCATCGCTGCCCAGCCGCATGACCGAGCCCTTTCCGAACTGCCGGTCGATCTGGGAGAGGGCCGATTCGAGGGCCTTCTCACGTTCTGCGGGTGAGGGCATGACGTGCTCCTTCGTGCTCGAGTTCTACCGCCTGTAGGCTGTCGCGGCCTTCCCCGGGTGGGGCCTGCTCTGCGACAAGGCGAATGGCTTCAGGCCATGTCTTCACCGTACGAGGGGCCACCGACATTGCATCGGCGATACCACTTGCTGGGGAAAGAACTCGGCCGGACTCCATCTGTGAAGAACGATACGCGCGTATCGAACACACGTTCGATGACACGCCGGAGGGAACTCGATCATTTCTCCGGACGGACATCCCGTCAGCGTCGACGCGGTTCGAGCCTGCCCACACCGTATCGACGCGCCGAGGGCACATCGGTCTCCTCGCAGAGGGCCAGCCAGATCTCCCGCGGCGGGACGCCGGCCTCCAACGCCTCCGCGGAGGTGTGCCCGAGGGACCCCAGCACGAGGTCCTGCATCAGGGATGCCCCGCGCGCGCCGAACTCGTCGTCCACCGCGCGCAGGAACTCACTCCGTCGCATAAGGGAACAGCATCCTGCGGATCAGCGCAGCGAGAGCTCGGACTCGACCGAGGCGACCAGGTCGTCGGGAACCACGTCGGGGAAGGCCTGGATGCCCTCCAGCACCGAGATGCGGTCGCCGACCTCGCGCATGATCGTCGAGATGGGAACGTCGAGCGCCTCGGCGACCGAGGCGAGGATCTCGCTGGAGGCCTCCTTCTGCCCGCGCTCGACCTCACTGAGGTAGCCCAGCGCCACGGACGCCTTGCTCGCGACCTGGCGAAGCGTGCGCCCCTTCTGCAGGCGGAAGTCCCTGAGCACATCGCCGATCTCCTGCCGTACAAGGATCATCGGAACCTCCTCTCCCTCTTCCTGCCCGGTTTCTGCACCGAGCGGATGGCCAGTCTAACCCGACCTGATGTCTTCAAATCTACTGTTTCTCGCTGTGGTTTGGTTGTGAGGAGCGTCGTGCCGAACGGTCTTCTCTTCATCATCATCAGCGACAACGGCCGAGGCCCGCGACCTATTCCCGCAACGCGCCTTCGGCCAGCGAGTGGAGCGCCGCCGTGATGGCGGCCTCGACGGCCTGCCTCCGCACCGCAGCGCGATCCCCCTCGAAGACAGAGGAGGACACCGACGTCCCCCTCGGGGTCGCGACGCCGATGTGCACGGTGCCGACCGGCTGTCCGTCGGGCGAGTCGGGGCCGGCGATGCCGGTCGTCCCGATGCCGACGTCGGCCGCCCGTCCGTCCACGGCCACCGCCGAACGGATGCGGTCGGCGAGCTGTCCCGCGACCGCGGGATGCACCGGGCCGTGCACCGCCAGCAGCTCCTCGTCGACGCCGACCAGGCTGTGCTTGACCGGAGTCGCGTAGGCGACGATCGCCCCGAGCAGCACCGCCGAGGCACCGGGCACCGAGACCAGCTCCGCCGCCACCGCTCCCCCGGTGAGGGACTCGGCGACACCCAGCGTCCACCCCCGCTCGCGCAGCGCGGTCAGCAGGGCCGCCGCGTCCGTCATCCACGTGCCTTCCGCGCACCGCGCGCCTGCGCGATCACATAGTCGATCCCGCTCGCGATCGTCAGCACCACGACGGCGATCATCAGCACCAGGGTGACGATGTGCCAGGCGGACAAGCCGATCCAGACGTGCAGCGGCAGCAGCATCCAACTCAGCGCCACGCCCTGCACCGCCGTCTTGACCTTGCCCATCCAGGCCGCGGCGACCACGTGCTCCTTGGCCACCACGAGCCGGTGGATCGTGATGCCCCATTCGCGCACCAGGATCACCGCGACCACCCACCAGGGCAGCTCGCCGACGAGCGCGAGGCCGACGAACGCCAGCCCGGTGAGCAGCTTGTCGGCGATCGGATCCCACAGCTTGCCGAAGTCGCTGACGATGTCGTACCTGCGGGCGAGATAGCCGTCGACCCAGTCGGTCGAGATCGACACGCTGAACAGGATGGCGGCGGTCCAGCGCAACGCGACCCGCGTGTCGCCCTCGTGTCCGCCGGCGAGCAGCAGCGCGAAGACCACGATCGCGAGCGGGATGCGGGCGACCGTGATCGCGTTGGGCAGCTGACGGGGGATCGCCATCAGTCGCGCCCCGTCAGACCCCAGGCGTCCTCATCCCCGTCGTCGTCCTCGACCACCGGGAGGCCGTCGTACTGGGCCTCGATCGGATCGCGCGGATAGGGATCGGCGGAGGCGGCAGCCGAGGGGACGGCGGACGGCGTCGAGGGCTGGTCCCCCCGGAGCCGCGCCAGCACGTCGGGCAGCTGCTCCGCGGTGGCCAGCACATCGCGGGCCTTCGACCCCTCGGAGGGGCCGACGATCTCGCGGGACTCCAGCAGGTCCATCAGACGGCCGGCCTTGGCGAACCCCACTCGCAGCTTGCGCTGCAGCATCGAGGTCGAGCCGAACTGCGTCGAGACGATGAGCTCGGCCGCGGCCAGCAGCAGCTCGAGGTCGTCGCCGATGTCCTCGTCGACCTCCTTCTTCGCCGCCTGGGCGGACTCCTGCACATCCGGGCGGTACTCGGGCCGCGCCTGTCCCGTGACGTGCTTGACGACGGCGTCGATCTCGCTCTCCTCGACCCAGGCCCCCTGCAGCCGGAACGGCTTGGAGGATCCCATCGGGGAGAACAGCGCGTCGCCCTGGCCGATCAGCTTGTCCGCACCGGGGCTGTCCAGGATGACCCGGCTGTCGGTGACGCTCGTGACCGCGAAGGCGAGCCGCGAGGGCACGTTCGCCTTGATCAGGCCGGTCACGACGTCGACGCTGGGGCGCTGGGTGGCGAGCACGAGGTGGATGCCGGAGGCGCGGGCCAGCTGGGTGATGCGCACGATCGAGTCCTCGACGTCGCGCGGGGCGACCATCATCAGGTCGGCGAGCTCGTCGACGACCACCAGCAGGTAGGGATACGGCTTGAGCACCCGCTCGCTGCCCACCGGCACCTGCACCTCTCCGGCGCGCACGGCCCTGTTGAAGTCGTCGATGTGACGGAACCCGAACGACGCGAGGTCGTCGTACCGCATGTCCATCTCCTTCACGACCCACTGCAGCGCCTCGGCGGCCTTCTTCGGGTTCGTGATGATGGGGGTGATCAGGTGCGGCACGCCGGCGTAGCTGGTGAGCTCGACGCGCTTGGGGTCGATGAGCACCATGCGCACGTCGGCGGGCCGCGCGCGCATCAACAGGCTCGTGATCATGGAGTTCACGAAGCTCGACTTGCCCGAGCCGGTGGATCCCGCGACCAGCAGGTGCGGCATCTTGGCGAGGTTGGCGACCACGAAGTTGCCGCCGACGTCCTTGCCGACGCCGATCGTCAGGGGATGCGTGCTCTTCTGCGCGGCGGGCGAGCGCAGCACGTCGCCGAGCGACACCTTCTCGCGGTCGGTGTTGGGGATCTCGATGCCGATCGCGCTCTTGCCCGGGATCGGCGAGAGGATCCGCACGTCGTTCGACGCCACCGCGTAGGCGAAGTTGTTGCTCAGCTGCAGGATCTTCTCGACCTTGACGCCGTGGCCGACCTCGACCTCGTACTGCGTCACCGTCGGGCCGCGCGAGAACCCGGTCACCTTCGCGTCGACGTTGAACTGCGTGAGCACGTTCGTGATCTGCTGCACGACGCGGTCGTTGGCCTCAGAACGCGCGACCGAGGGCGGGCCCTCGCTCAGGGTGTTCGGGGAGGGCAGCACATAGGGCGCGGCAGGCGGCTGCGGGCCTTGCGCACCGGGACCCGAGGTGCCGAACCCGTCGAGGCCCGGCAGCTCGCCCGTGCTCCCGGAGTCGTCGAGCAGCGCGGTGCTGTTCTGCTCGTCCAGCAGCGCGGTGAGCGCGCTGACGTCGCTGAGCACCTCGGTCGCGGCGTCCGAGGGGTCGTCCAGGATGACGGCCTGGTCGTAGGCCACGTTCTGAGCCGGCTCGTCGAGCAGCCGGGTGATCGCCTGGGAGTCGACGTTCTCGTCGGGGTCCTCCTCACGACCGGTCTTGTTGCGACGCCACCACGGCAGGGCGTCGTCCTGCGGCTCGTCGGCCGCGGGTTCGTCCGCGGGCGCGGCCTTCTCGACACGTTCGGCGCCGAACATCCAGGCGTACAGGTCGCCCAGGCGCCGGCCGATGCGGTTCGGCGGGGTCTTCGTGATGATCAGGACGCTGAGGAGGATCAGCAGCCCCAGCACGATGTACGCCACCACCGGGGTGAGGAACGCCAACGGCTCCCCCACGAGCCAGCCGATGAGCCCGCCCGCCTCGCTGAGCTTCGCCATCCCGTCCTGCGGCGCCGGGCGCATCGGCGTGCCTGTCTTGTCCAGCGTGCCCGCGCCGACATGGCAGATGCCCGCGATCGACAGGACCAGCAGGCCGAATCCGATCCCGATCCGACCGTTGTCGTGCACCGATGAGGGGTGCCGGAACAGCCATCCCGCCAGGATCAGCAGCAGGATCGGCATCAGGAACGCCGTGCGCCCCACCAGCAGGCCCACCGAATAGGCGCTGATGGTCTTCGCGACCGGCTCGCCGATGAAGAACCACTCCACCACGGCGCCGACGCACGCCAACAGCACCAGCAGGAACGGGAAGCCGTCGCGACGCTGATCCTTCTCGAGCGTCTCCGGGCCGAAGGCGCGGAACATCCCGCCCACGCCGTGCGCGAGGCCGAGCCACATGCGCACCATCACCGGGGGCTTGTCCGCCTCATCGATGTACTTCTTCGGCGTGGGAGCGGCCTTCGCCGACGAGCGCGGAGCGGCCTGCCGCTTCGGGCGTGCCGAGGCGTTCTCGGACGCGCGCTCGGTCTTGGTCGTGCTCCTGGCCATGTCCTCCAGGCTACGTGCGGGCACCGACATCGGCCCGCAATGACGCGGCTTTCCGCGGGATCCCGCGCTCCGCTCCGATTCGCGGGGCGCGACGAGACGCGCTGGGCATCCGGGACCGGGCGCGCTTCGCCGTCGGCGCCGAAGGGGGCCGCCAGGGCCGTCCCCTCCCGGACGGCCCTGGCGCACGAACGGCTCCGCGAGGGACCGGCCCCTAACCCGATGTCGTCTCGTCCCCGGTCAGCGCGACGGATGCTCCGGACGCGATCGAACGATAGGCGGCATCGACGATCTCCGCCGCCTTCACACCGTCGCGCCCCGCCGGCGTCGGCGCGGCGTCGCCACGGACCACCTGGACGAAGTGGCGCAGCATCGACCCGTATGCGTCGTCCGAGCAGTCGACGGTGCTGTATCGCCCCGCCGCATCGTCGTAGCGGGTGATCTTCCGCGCATAGGCGTCCGCATCGACCGTGCCGCCGCTGCCCACCAGCCGGATGCCGAGGCCACCCCAGGCGGGATAGGTCTTGGGTCGGTTCCAGCTGCAGTCGACGGTGGCGATCGCTCCGCGACCGAACCGCAGGCTGACGATCCCGCTCGTCTCCACCTCGACCTCGCCGCGCGCGACGATGTCGTTGGCCTGGGCGTACACCTCGACGACCTCGTCGTCGAGGATCCAGCGCAGCGCGTCCGCCACGTGCACGGTGTGGTCCATCACCGCGCCGCCGCCCGACAGAGCGGGATCGACGAACCAGTTCCGCCGGTGCTTGGGCAGCTGGCCCTGGTTCACGCCCTCCGCGGCGATGACCCGCCCGAGGCGCCCGTCGCGCACCGCCTCGCGAACCGCCAGGAGAGGCGCGCTGAACCGCATCGGGAACGCCACCATCAGCGCGGTGGACCGCTCATCGCAGATCCTCGCCATCTCGGCCGCGTCGTCGCCGGTGGCCGCCATCGGCTTCTCGCAGAGGATCGGGACCCCGAGTGCGGAAGCCGCGACGACGTCCTCTCGATGCCTGGTGTTCTCGGACTCCACGACGATGCCGTCCGGCGCCGCCTCGAAGAGGTCCTCGGCCCGATCGAAGACCGGGATGCCGAACGCGGACGCCTCGGCGGCACGTTCCGGGTCGGGCTCGTAGACGCCGACCATCTCGACATCGGCCATCTGCGCGAAGTGCCTCAGATACATCGGGGCGTGCACATGGGCGTAGGACATCATTCCCAGACGAACAGCCATCAGCGGCTCACTTCCTTCACATCGATCGCAGCCCCGGTGCGCGCCGACTCCCCGGCCGCCAGCGCCACCTGCAGCGCCGCCATCGCGTCTTCGACGGTCGACGCGCTCGGCGCGCCCGAGCCCAACGCGGCCAGGAAGTCGGAGAACTGCCGGACGAAGGGGTCGTCGTCGCCGCTCCCCATCAAGGAGGGCAGGCCCGTCGACTGTGCGCCCGCACCTTCGGAGAACCGGAGAGCCAGCGGCTCGGTGCGTTCCGAGTCGTAGTCGAGCATCCCCGCGGACCCGGCGACCTCGACCCGGGTGCGGAACACCCCGGCCGTCATCGCCCAGGACGCCGTGAGGTGGCTGATCGCGCCGCTCGCATGGGTCAGCACCACGAACGCGTGGTCCGCCACCCCGTCATCGGCGCTGGAGGCCGTCCTGGCGTGCACCCGCACGACCTCCCCCGCGAGCCAGCGCGCGATGTCGATGTCATGCACCATGAGATCGCCGATCACGCCTCCGGAGAGCGTCTCATCGAAGAGCCAGCTGGGCAGCTCTCGCTGCGGACGGGAGCTCTCCCGCGCCAGCCGGATCACGGCGACGTCGCCGACCTCGCCGTCGGCGACGCTCCGGCCGATCTCCTCGTACTCGGGGAAGTACCTCACCACGTGCCCGACGAAGAGTCGCACACCGGCCTCGGCACAGGCCCGTTCGATCCGTCGCGCCTCCTCGATGCCGCCGGCGAGCGGCTTCTCGCAGATGACATGGCGTCCCGCCTCCGCCGCCGCGACCGCCACCTCGGCGTGCGCATGGGTCGGAACGCAGACGTCGACGACGTCGACCGCGGCGAGCAGCGATTCCAGCGAGGAATGCAGCGTCGCCCCCGTCTTCTCCGCGAGAACCCCGGCGTTGCGCCCACCGTACAGGTGCAGCTCGGCCCCCAGGTGGCGCCATCTCGGAATGTGCTCGGCGGCGATGAAGCCGGACCCGACGATCCCCACCCGTGTCATCCCGGACGCTCCGTTCCCCATGTCCGAACCGGACCCATCTGTCTTCTCCATCGTTCTCACAGCACCTTCGAGAGGAAGGCGCGCGTCCTCGCCTCGGTCGGATTGGTCAGCACCTCGCGCGGGTCCCCCGATTCGACGATGACCCCGCCGTCCATGAAGAACGCGGTGTCGGCCACCTCGCGGGCGAAGTTGATCTCGTGGGTGACGACGATCATCGTCATGCCCTCCGCGGCGAGGTCGCGCATGACCTGCAGCACCTCGTCGACGAGCTCGGGGTCGAGCGCCGAGGTCGGCTCGTCGAAGAGCATGAGCGACGGCTCCATCGCCAGGGCCCGCGCGATCGCCACCCGCTGCTGCTCCCCGCCGGAGAGCTGACTGGGATAGTTCCCGGCCCTCGCCGACAGCCCGACCCGGTCGAGCAGTGCCTCCGCCTGTGCGCGCGCATCGGCCGATCGCCGGCGACGCAGGAGGACGGGGGCGTGCATGACGTTCTCCAGAGCCGTCATGTGCGCGAAGAGGTTGAACCGCTGGAACACCATGCCGATGCCAAGGCGCTGACGAGCGATCTGACGCGGATGCAGCTCGTAGAGGTGGTCGCCCTCCTGCCGGTATCCCATGAGGTGGCCGTTGGCCCAGACGCGTCCGCCGTCGATCGACTCGAGGTGGTTGATGCAGCGCAGCAGCGTCGACTTCCCCGAACCCGACGGCCCCAGAAGGACGGCGACCTCGCCGCGCTGGACGGTCATCGATATGCCACGAAGCACGTCGACGGATCCGAACCGTTTGTGCAGGTCGTCGATGACGACCGCGCCGTCGTGCGGCTGCCCGTCTCCCATGGCGTCTCCCTTCCGATTCATCATGCGCTCCGCTCCGCCTTGAGCAGCCGCTGGCCGAGCGAGCGGGTGCCCTGGCGTACCGCACCGCGGCCGTAGCGCTTCTCGAGGAAGTGCTGTCCGATGCTGAGGACGCTCACCAGGGCCAGGTACCACAGGGCGGCGACCGCGAGGAGCGGGATGGTCTTGAAGTTCTGTGCGTAGACAGACTGCACCGCGGTGAGCAGCTCCTGTCCGCCGACGATGGCGACGAGGGACGTCGCCTTGAGCATGCTGATGGTCTGGTTGCCCATCGGAGGGACGATGATCCGCATCGCCTGGGGCAGCACCACGGTGCGCATGGTCTGGGCACGGGTGAGGCCCAGCGCCGTGGACGCCTCGCTCTGACCGGTGTCGACGGCGAGCAGGCCGGCGCGGACGATCTCCGAGGCGTACGCCGCCTCGTTCAGCGTCAGCGCGATGATCGCGGCGACGGTGGCCGGGATGACGGTGCTGGTCGCCTCGTCGAAGAACACGATGTCGGTGAAGGGCACCCCGATGGTGATGCGCGCGTACAGCGCGCCGAGGAAGCCCCAGAAGATGATCTGGACCAGCAGCGGGGTGCCGCGGAAGAACCAGGCGTACACGGAGGCGATCACCCGCAGCACCGGGTTCTCGGACAGGCGCATCACCGCGATCAGGACGGCGAGGGCGACGCCGAGCACCATCGATATGGCGGTGAGGAAGAGCGTCATGCCGACACCGCGCAGGATGCTCGGACGGAACAGATAGCTGCCGATCGTCTCGACCTCGAGGTTCGGGTTCGTCAGCAGCGATCCCACGATCGCGGCGGCAGCGAGCAGCGCGACGACGCCACCGATCCAGCGGCCCCAGTGC
>JBASAE010000607.1:0-4318 GCA_049654285.1 Microbacterium sp. | reverse complement strand
GCAGCACCGGCCTCGACGCATGTGCGCCGGATCAGTATCCGACGGTGAACCGCTCGCGGACGTGTTTCGGCGCCTCGACCTCGTCGAGGAAGGCCACGGCGAAGTCCGCGCCCGAGATCGTGGAGACGCCGTCCGCGTCGCGCACGACGACATCGCCGCCGTCTCGGTAGGAGCCGGTGCGCTCGCCCTCGGCCCACGGGCCGAACACCTCGGCCGGGTGCACCAAGAACCAGTCCAGCCGGTCTCCGGCATCCTGCAGCGCCGTGAGCGAGTCGATGCCGTACTGCGCCTCGTGCTTGTACTCCTCGGGGAAGTCGAGGTCGATCAGACGCGGCCCGCCCGGTTGGGAGAGACTGCCTCCCGCTCCACCCACCACGCCGAGGCGGGTCCGGGTGCCGGTGAGCTCCGCCACCAGGGAACGCACCGCACCGAGGGCCCTGTCGGTCATGTCGCCGCGCGGCGAGATCGAGGACACCACGACGTCCGCGTCGTCGAGCGCCCCGCCCAGCGCCGGGAGGTCGAGCGCCGAGCCCTGCACGTACGATGCCCCCTCCACCGGGCGTGCAGGCGCCGTGCGCGACACGGCTACCACCTCGTGACCCCGGCCCACCGCCTCACGGACGATGTGCGATCCGGCGTAGCCGGTTCCTCCGATGACGACGATGCGGGCCATGCGCGTTCCTTCCGATTGCGTACGCGATACGCAGGATGAAAGCCGCACCGGTATCCGGTTATTCCACGACGATCGCTCCGCGACACTGCACGCCCCCGCCGAGACCGACGCGCTCGCCCGACGTTTCGGCGGGGGCGTGCAGTCTCGACGGCGACAACTATCCCGCGGCGCGGATCGTCGCGACCTGGTACAGCGCGACGGATGCCGCGATGCCGGCGTTCAGCGACTCGGTGGCCGCCGAGATCGGGATCGACACGATCTGGTCGCAGGTCTCGGCCACGAGCCGGGACAGCCCCTTGCCCTCGGAGCCGACGACGATCACGACGGGTCGGTCGGCGAGTTGGAGCCCGGGCAGCGCCACGTCCCCCCCGCCGTCCAGGCCGAGCACGAACACGCCCTGCTTCTTGAACTCCTTGAGCTGGGTGGTGAGGTTGGCGGCGAGCGCGACGGGCAGGCGGGCCGCCGCCCCGGCGCTCGTCTTCCAGGCCGCCGAGTTCACGCTCGCAGAACGGCGCTGCGGCAGGATGATGCCATGCCCGCCGAAGGCCGCGGTCGAGCGGATGATCGCCCCGAGGTTGCGCGGATCGGTGATGCCGTCGAGCGCGATGAACAGGGGGGTCTCGCCGCGATCGATCGTCTGCTCCAGCAGGTCCTGCGGGTGCGCGTACTCGTACGGCGGCACCTTGAGGGCCACACCCTGGTGCACGCCGTCGAAGCCCGACATGCGGTCCAGCTCCTGCCGCGTGACCTCGAGCACCGGGATCTCCCGGTTACGGGCGATCGAGAGCATCTCCTTGATGCGGTCGTCCATCTCCACGCGCTGCGCGATGTAGAGCGTCGAGGCGGGGATCTTCGTGCGCAGCGCCTCGAGCACCGAGTTGCGCCCGGTGACGGTCTCGGTGTCGTCGTTCGACTTCGCCCTGACCTGGCGGTTCGGGTTCGATCCCTGCTGCGACTTCTGCCCGACCCGACCCTTGCCGCCGGAGGCGGCGTAACGCTCCTGGGCGGCCTTGCGCTTGCCGGCGACGTGCCAGCTGCGATCCTCGGCCTTCGGGGTCGGCCCCTTGCCCTCGAGCGACTTCCGGCCGTGCCCGCCGGTGCCCTTCGAGGCGCCCTTCTTCTTGCTGTTGCCCGCTCCCGGGCGACCCGGCTTAACCATCGATGCTCCAATGAGTTCCGTCCGGAGTGTCCTCCAGAGTGATTCCCGCTGCGGCGATCGCATCGCGGATGCGATCCGCCGCAGCCCAGTCCTTGTCGGCACGAGCCTGCGCCCGCTGCGCGATCATCGCCCTGACGAGGTCGTCGAGGGCGGACGCCTCAGCGCCTCCGTCGCTGCGCCATTCGTCGGCGAGCGGATCGATGCCGAGGACGCCGGTCATCGCCCGCACCTCGATCAGCGTCCGTTCGGCGAGCGCGTCATCGCCGCCGTCGAGCGCCTGGTTGCCGCGCCGCACACGATCGTGCACCACGGCGAGAGCCTGCGGCACACCGAGATCGTCGTCCATGGCGCGCACGAACTCCTCGGGGAGTAACGGGATGTACTCCACGTCCCCCGCCCGCAGCTCCTCGGCATCCGCCTGACCGCGCCGCTTCTCGTTCCGCTCGGATGCCCGCTCCGCGCGCTCCAGGAACGTGCGGATGCGGCCGAGCGCGGCATCCGCCTCCGCCCAGCTCGACTCCGAGAGGTCGAGGCTCGACCGGTAGTGCGCTGCGGCGAGCGCGTAGCGCACCACGAGCGGATCCTGCACGGCCAGCACGTCGGCGGCGAGAGTGAAGTTGCCGAGCGACTTCGACATCTTCTGGCCGCCGACCGTGACCAGGCCGTTGTGCACCCAGTACCGTGCGAAGCCGTCCCCGGCGGCCGCCGACTGGGCGAGCTCGTTCTCGTGGTGCGGGAAGCGCAGGTCGAGGCCGCCGCCGTGGATGTCGAACTCGGCACCCAGATAACGGCGCGACATGGCCGAGCACTCGATGTGCCAGCCGGGACGCCCCGGCCCCCACGGCGAGTCCCATACCGCGTCCTCCGGCTCCCCCGGCTTCGCGCCCTTCCACAGTGCGAAGTCCTGCGGGGCGCGTTTGCCACGCGGATCCGCGTCCTCTGCCGCCTCCATCGCCTCGACGGACTGGTGCGTCAGCTTGCCGTACGCGGGCCAGGAGCGCACGTCGAAGTACACGTCACCGGAGCCGTCCGGAGCGGGGTACGCGTGCCCGCGCTCGATCAGCCTCTGGATGAGGTCGTGCATCTGCGGCACGAACCCGGTGGCCCGCGGTTCGTAGGTCGGCGGAAGGATGCCGATCGCGGCATATGCCGCGGTGAACTCCCTCTCCATCCGGTAGGCCAGCGCCCACCAGGGTTCGTCGTCCGTGCCGTTCACCAGGATCTTTTCGTCGATGTCGGTGACGTTGCGCACGAACGTGGCACGCCCGTGCCGATGCTGCAGCCAACGGCGCAGGATGTCGAAGCTCAGTGCCGCGCGCACGTGGCCGATGTGCGGCCCGGACTGCACGGTCGGCCCGCAGACGTACATCGTCACGTTCGAGGGGTCGAGCGGGACGAAGTCGCGCAACTGCTGGGCGCGGGTGTCGTACAGGCGGAGTGTCACCGCTCTAGCGTACCGGGGCCCTCCAGCGCTCGCGCTGTGCGGCTGCGCTCAACGACCGGGAGGGTCCGCGGCCTCCGGGCGGCCGGAGCGGGGGCACGGCACGACCAGGGCCACCGCCGTGACGGCGATGCCCTCGCCGCGTCCGGTGAAGCCGAGACCGTCGGTGGTGGTGGCGCTCACCGACACCGGCACGCCGCCGAGCGCGGCGGACAGCGCCCCCTCGGCCTCGGCACGTCGGGCGCTGAACCGCGGCCGGTTCCCCTGGAACTGCGCCGACACGTTGCCGATCGCGAAGCCGGCCTCGGCGAGGATCTCCCGGGTGCGGGCGAGGAAGACGTCGGCGTGCGCATCGGCGTACTCCGGATGCGCGGTGCCGAAGTGCTCGCCGATGTCGCCGAGCCCCGCGGCACCCAGGAGCGCGTCCACGATCGCGTGCGCGACCGCGTCTCCGTCGGAATGCCCGGACAGCGGTCGCTCCCCCGGCCACTGCAGTCCGGCCAGCCACAGCGCGCCCTCGCCCCCGAACGCGTGCACGTCGGTGCCGACCCCCACCCGCGGAAGGGCGGCGGTTCGGGCCGTGTCCGGTGCACCTGCCGTCTGCGGCGCGCGGGCCGTGGACTCCAGCGACTGGCGTGCGCGTTCCAGATCGGCCGGCGTGGTGATCTTGAACGCCCGCTCGGATCCGGCGATGTACCGCACGCGGTGCCCGGCTGCAGCGAACAGGGCCGCGTCGTCGGTGTACTCCGCTCCGGAGGTCAGCGCCGCCTCATAGGCGGCTTCGAGCGCCGCACGCGGAAACGCCTGCGGCGTCTGCGCCGCTGCGAGCACCGAACGGTCCACGGCACCCTCGACCCTGCCGGCGTCCACGCGCTTCAGCGTGTCGACGACGGGGAGCACGGGAATCACGCCCACAGGTCCACCGCCGTCCGAGGGCGCCGCCTCGGACTGTCGCACCGCCTCGGCGACCGCGTCGATCTGCTCGGGCGGAGTCAGCGACCGCGCCGCATCGTGCACCAGCACGGTGCGCACATCGCCCCAGAGC
>JBASAE010000606.1:0-1720 GCA_049654285.1 Microbacterium sp. | reverse complement strand
TTGCCCGTCGCGACGACCGGCAGGCGCAGGTCGGCGGCGAGCCCGGCGAGGGTGTCGTTACGGCCGCTGTCCTGCGGATCCCCGTGATCGATGAGCTCGACCGCCACCTGATCCGCGCCGAAGAGGTCCACCAGCCTGCGCAGCGGGGTACGGGCGTCGCCGAGGGTGAGCCCGCGGCGCACGGCGCCCTTGCGACACCCGGTGAGGATCGTCCAGTGCCCGCCCGCACTCGCCGCGAGTTCGTCGAGGTCGTACTGCGGGCGGCCCTTCTCGCCGCCGCGCAACTGTGCCTGCGTGATCGCCCACGACAGCCGGCGGTAGCCCTCCACCCCACGGGCGAGCACCAGAAGGTGCTCGCTGTCGGGATCGGGCACGCCGCCCCGCGCGGGGGCCGGTCCCGCCGAGCCGTTCCCCAGCGACAGCTCGGCGCCGAACACGGTCTGCACCCCGGTCAGCTCGGCGACCTCGGCGAAGCGCGCCGCACCGTAGAAGCCGTCGTGGTCGGTGATCGCCAGCGCGGTGAGCCCCAGTCGCTCGGCCTCGGCGAGCAGTTCGTCGGGGGAGGAGGCCCCGTCGAGGAACGAGTAGGACGAGTGCGCATGCAACTCGGCATAGGGCACGGCGTCATCGGGTCGGGGCCGAGGTGGCGGCGTCGCCGGAGGACGATGTCTGCTCAGCGGGCCGGGATCGGTGCGCCGGATCGGCGGCTCGGCCGAGGTGGGGCGCTCGGCCCGGACCGGCCGGGTGGGGGCGTTGAGGGTGCGCTCCAGCTCGTTCCAGGACAGGTCCGAGTTCTGCCAGCCCATCAGCGGTACCGCCCCTCAGCCCGCCATTCACCGTCGGCGAGGACCACCAGCCAGGCACGCTGATGCTCGTCGAGCAGCTGGAAGCGGTGCCCCGCCCGGCCTCCGTCCCAGCGGTGCTCCCGCACAGGCCACGGACCCGCCCAGCCGATCACCGCTGCGCCCTCGACCCAGGCGGGTGGGCAGGACAGCGCTCCACGGTCGTCGACACCGATGTCGGCGTCGTCGGCGGCCCGTACCCGGATCGTCCGCGGAGGGTCGAACACCTCGGGCGGATACGGGCCGGGCAGGCTTCCGGGCCAGGGCAGCGCCGGATCGCGCGACACGACCGGGCGCTCGCCCCAGGGGGTGCGCATCTGCCGGTCGGACAGCCAGCGCCCGCCCGACAGCGTGGGGGTGAGCACGCCGCGGTGTCCCACGATGGTCTGCACCCGGGAGAGCACGTGGTGCAGCCGCTCATCGCCCGCCCCGCCGAACAGCGCGGGCTGGTGGTGCGCGGCGTCGTCGATGCCGGTCGGCACGATGCGCACACCGACGATGCCGCGGCGGACGGCATCCACGTCGTCCGCCTCCGCCTCGGCGAGCGCCTCGAGCTGCCAGCGCACCCGGTCGACGAGATCGGCGGCCTCGAAGCAGGTCGGATGCAGCCAGGTGCGCGAGGAGACCCGGCCGTCGTCATCGGTGAGGTCGATGCGCACCTCGGTGCACACCGCCGAGACGTCGGCGAGGGCGAGGACCACGGCATCCGCGGTGCGCCGCACGGCGAACGCCACCTGTTCGGCCTGCGCGAGCGGCTCGTCGAAGGCGACCTCGCGGGACAGCTGAGGATCGGGTGGTCGCGGTGCGATCGGCTGTGAATCGGCTCCTCGGGCCAGCGCATGCAGCCGGGCGCCGTGAGCGCCGAACCGGTCGTGCAC
>JBASAE010000605.1:0-5239 GCA_049654285.1 Microbacterium sp. | reverse complement strand
GGCGGACACGGTGGTGCCTGCCGTGCTGATCCGGCCGCAGTCGTTCGTGGATGCCGACGGCATCGGCGAATGGTGGATCGCGAGCGACCTCGACGAGGTGGCGCTGGGCTCCGCACTGCCCGCCGATCACGTATTGGGGGTGGGCGGGGCCTCTCGCACCCTCGCCGAGCTGGTGATCCCCGCGCAGGTGCGTCGGGCGCTCGATCTCGGCACCGGGTGCGGGATCCAGGCGCTGCTGGTGGCACGGCACTCCGGTGCGGTCGTGGCGACCGACATCTCGGAGCGGGCGCTCGCGTTCGCGGCGCTGAACGCGCGGCTGAACGGCGTCGACAACATCGAGTTCCGACAGGGGAGCATGTTCGAGCCGGTCGCGGGCGAGGCGTTCGACCTCATCGTGTCGAACCCGCCGTTCGTGATCACTCCCCGGGCGCAGGGCGTCCCGGAGTACGAGTACCGCGACGGCGGGATGGTCGGCGATGCGCTGGTGGAGCAGTTCGTGCGGTCGGTCACCGCGCACCTCGCTCCAGGCGGGGTCGCACAGCTGCTGGGCAACTGGGAGTCGCGCGGACCGTCCGGGCTCGAGCGGCTGGAGTCGTGGATCGACGACGGGCTGGACGCCTGGGTGGTCGAGCGCGAGTCCCTCTCGCCGCTGGCCTATGCCGAGCTGTGGATCCGCGACGGCGGGACCCTGCCGCGGGACGCCGGCTTCACGACGCTGCTGCGCGCGTGGCTCGACGACTTCGCCGAGCGCGCGGTGACCGCGATCGGCTTCGGGTACATCCTGCTGCGTCGGCCCGCGGGAGAGGGGCGCCCGCTCCGTCGCTTCGAGCACCTCGCACAGCCCGTCTCAGGCGTCGGCCGCGCGCTCGCCGCAGGGCTCGCCGCGCACGACCTCCTGGAGTCCGGTATGCCGGAGGCGCTCGTCGTGGCATCCGACGTCACCGAGGCCCGCCATCTGATGCCTGGCGACGACGATCCGACCGTGATCGAGCTGCGGCAGGGCGGCGGCTTCGGCCGGGTCGTCTCGGTCGACACGGCGCTCGCCGGGTTCGTCGGCGCGTGCGACGGGGAGCTCACGGTCGGGCGGATCGCCGCGGCGCTGGCTGACCTCCTCTCCGTGCCGTCCGCCGACCTCTGGACGGATCTCGCACCGCGCATCCGTTCCCTCGTGCTCGACGGCTTCCTGCTCCCCGCGCCATGAAGCGCACGCGGGCGGCACACCTGCACGACTCGGGAACGAATGCACGAGGAATCCGGGCATTCGGTCGTGCAGGTGTTCCCGGATCGTGCATCCGTGCCCGGGCGACGCGGGTTCGGATGGAATAGATGCCGTCATCCATTCGGTTGCATATATCGTGAAAGCTTTCGGATTCCTCTCCTTCGGCCACTACGCCGATGTGCCCGGCTCGGTGACCCGCGCGGCGGGTGACATGCTGCGGCAGACCATCGAGATCGCCGAGGGCGCCGATGAGATCGGCGTCAACGGTGCCTACGTGCGCGTGCATCACTGGGCGCGGCAGGCTGCTTCGCCGATGCCGCTGCTGACGGCGATGGCGGCGCGCACGCGGCGCATCGAGGTCGGCACCGGCGTGATCGACATGCGGTACGAGAATCCGTTCCAGTTCGCGGAGGAGGCCGCCGCGCTCGACCTCATCGCCGACGGGCGGATCGCGCTCGGCGTCAGCCGCGGATCACCCGAGACCGCCCTCCGCGGCTACGAGACGTTCGGCTACCGCGACGGCGAGGACCCCGAGCGCGGCAGCGTGATGGCGCGGGAGAAGTTCGAGCTGTTCCTGCGCGTCATAGACGGCGAACGGGTGGCACCGGGAGATCCGCGCATGGTCGGCGCGGGGCACTATCTCGCCGTCGAGCCGCAGTCCCCGACGCTGCGCGACCACATCTGGTGGGGTTCGGGCTCGCGGGCCACCGCCGAGAGCACCGGCCGGATGGGGCTGAACATGATGAGCTCGACGCTCGTCACCGAGGCGACCGGCCAGCCGTTCCATGAGCTGCAGCGCGAGCAGATCGACCTGTTCCGGGCGGCGTACAAGGATGCCGGGCACACCGGTCGCCCGCGGGTGTCGGTGAGCCGCAGCGTGTTCCCGCTCGTGAACGACATGGACCGGGCGTACTTCGGGCTGCGCTCGGAGGACAGCAGCGATCAGATCGGCGTGATCGACGGCCTGCGGTCGACATTCGGCAAGACCTACGCCGCCGAGCCCGACGTGCTGATCGAGCAGCTTCGTCAGGACGAGGCGGTGATGGCCGCCGACACCCTCATGCTGACCATCCCGAACCAGCTCGGCCCGGATTACAACCTGCATGTGCTGCAGGCGTTCGCCGAGCACGTCGCCCCGGCGCTGGGGTGGAAGCCCAACACGGAAGGCCCCGTCCAGGGCGACCCGGCCTGAGCGCCGACCGCTTCACTGAGATCGGCTCGATCCTGCACAACCGGATCCATCCGGGGACGTCATGGGGCGCGAGCCTCCCAGTAATCTGGAACCCATGCTCAACATGGCCGAGGGCCTGTCCCGACTCGGCGCGCTCGCCGCGCATCCGGTCGTCCGCACCCTGGCCTCGGCCTTCGCCGCGGAGAGCTTCGAGCTCGCGGTGGTCGGCGGACCCGTCCGGGATGCCCTTCTGGGGCGCGACACGCACGACCTCGACTTCACCACGAACGCCCGTCCGGACGACATCCTGCGGATCGTCACCCCGATCTCGACCGCGCAGTGGGACATCGGCCGCGCGTTCGGCACGATCGGCGCCCGCGTGCAGGGCGAGCAGGTCGAGATCACCACGTACCGCGCCGACACCTATGACGGCACGACGCGCAAGCCCGTCGTGGAGTTCGGCGACTCGATCGACGGCGACCTCATGCGGCGGGACTTCACCGTGAACGCGATGGCGCTGCGGGTGCCCGAGCAGCGCCTCATCGACCCGGCCGGCGGCGTGGAGGACCTCGTCGCCGGTGTCCTGCGCACCCCGATCGACCCGAGGATCAGCTTCGGCGACGACCCGCTGCGCATGCTGCGCGGTGCGCGCTTCGCCGCTCAGCTCGGGTTCGACATCGCGGATGCCACCCGCGACGCGATCGAGCAGCTCGGCGACACGCTCACGATTGTCAGCCCCGAACGCGTGCAGGGCGAGCTCGTGCGGCTGCTGCAGACGGATGACCCGGTACGGGGCATCCGGGTGCTGGTGGACACCGGGCTGATCGAGCAGTTCCTGCCCGAGGTGAGCGCGCTGCGGCTCGAGGTCGACGAGCACCACCACCACAAGGACGTCTACGAGCACTCCCTCACGGTGCTGCGTCAGGCGATCGCCCTGGAGGCCGAACGCGACCCCGGCGCCGAGCCCGACGTGCCGCTGCGCCTCGCGGCCCTGCTGCACGACATCGGCAAGCCGCGCACCCGCAAGCTCGAGCCGGGCGGCGGCGTGACCTTCCATCACCACGACGCGGTCGGATCGCGGATGGCGCGCAAGCGCCTGCAGGCACTGCGCTTCGACGGCGAGACGACGGACGCCGTGGCGAAGCTGATCGAGCTGCACCTGCGCTTCTTCGGCTACAGCGAGGGCGCCTGGACGGACAGCGCCGTGCGGCGGTACGTGCGGGATGCCGGCGATCTGGTGGAGCGCCTGCACATCCTCACCCGCGCCGACGTGACCACCCGCAACAAGCGCAAGGCCGCGCGCCTCGCCGCCGCCTACGACGACATCGAGCGACGCATCGCCGAGCTGCGCGAGCAGGAGGAGCTCGACGCGATCCGTCCCGAGCTCGACGGCAACGAGATCCAGCGGATCCTGGGGCTCCGTCCCGGCCGCGAGGTCGGCGAGGCGTACCGGTTCCTGCTCGATCTGCGCCTCGACGAGGGCGTCATCGGGCGGGATGCCGCCGAGACGCGTCTACGCGAATGGTGGGCCGCTCGGGGCTGACCGCGATGCCGAGGGGAACGCTACTGCCGGGAGCGCCCCGTCGGCGCTCCCCCTCCGCGCCTCGGATGGGGGGATGGAGAACGCCGACGGCGAGTGCCGCGGGGGAACGCCCGCGTGGGGGCTACGGGACGACGACCGCGCGGCCCTGCACCTGACCGTGGTGCAGGCGATCGTACGCGGTGACGGCGTCGTCGATCGAGTAGCGCTCGACGTGCACGCCGACCGATCCGGTCCGGGCCAGGTCGAGCACCTCGCTCAGCTCGCTGCGGCTGCCCCAGTAGGGCGCGCGCACCGAGGCGCCGAACGGCGTGGAGAAGAACCCGGTCGGCAGGATGCCGCCGCCGATGCCGACGATCTGGATGTCGCCGTCCACCGCGACCACCTGACGGGCGATGTCCAGCGTCGGCTGCACGCCGGTGAAGTCGAACACCGCCTCGGCTCCGCGGCCGCCGGTCAGCTCGCGGATCCTCTCGACCGCGCTCTCATCGGACATCAGCACGTGGTGCGCGCCGACCTGCTTCGCGAGCGCGAGCTTCTCGTCGCTGATGTCCAGCGCGATCACGGTGACCGGTGAGATCGCCCGCAGGATCTGGATGCCGACGTGCCCGAGCCCGCCCGCGCCGATCACGACCGCGGTCGCCCCGGCGCGCAGCTTCCCGGCGGAGGACACGATCGCGTGGTACGGGGTGAGCCCCGCATCCGTCAGCGACACGGTCTCGACCGGGTCGAGGTCGCCCAGCGGCACGAGATGGCGGGCGTCGTCGACGATCAGGTACTCGGCCATCGCGCCGGGCGCGCCGAGTCCGGGCGGGACGATGCCGCGTTCGGCGGCGTGCGGGCAGTAGTTCTCCCGGCCCTGCGCGCAGGTGTGGCACTGGCCGCAGCCCCACGGGCCGTACACCGCGTACGAGCCGCCCAGCTCGATGCCCTCGACGCCGTCGCCGAGCTTGTCGACGACGCCGGCGCCCTCGTGCCCGAGGGTCAGCGGCAGCCCGTAGGAGTACTGCTCCGCGGGGAGGCTCATCACGAACCAGTCCGAATGGCACAGCCCCGCGGCGGTCACCTTCAGGCGGATCTGACCCGGCCCCGGTTCGGGGGTGGGGATCTCGACGAGCTCCGGCCCCTTGCCGATCTCGCGGTACTGGACGGCTTTCATGACGGCTCCTCTCGGTGGGCGGATGCGGGGTGCATCGCTGTTTCCCCAGCATCCCACCGTCCTTCCCGGCGGGATAGGGCGCGACGCCGGTGAAAACGGCCGAAGCGGGCGGGCGCCGCTCGGGCGGGGGAGCGTTACTCGGGTGGAAGG
>JBASAE010000604.1:0-2056 GCA_049654285.1 Microbacterium sp. | reverse complement strand
GGAAAATCGTGAGGCGGTGAGCGGTGCAGGCAGGGGTCGTTTCCCTCCTCTCCGGGTGGAATCGGTTCCACCTGATGTCACCCCGTCATCCAGAGCAGAAAGCGAGCCCGCTGTGACCACGACCATGATGGCCAGCATCCTGCGTGCGCAGGGCGAGATCGTCACCGACGCCGTGGAGGTGCCGACGCCGGCCGACGATCAGGTGCTGATCAGGATCGCCGCCGTCGGGGTGTGCGGATCGGACATCCACTACTTCCACGAGGGGCGCATCGGCGACTTCGTGGTCGATGCGCCCCTGATCCTCGGGCATGAGGCGTCCGGCACCATCGTCGCGGTCGGGGCGGACGTGGACGCCGGCCGGATCGGTCAGCGTGTGGCGATCGAGCCGCAGCGTCCCTGCCGCCGGTGCGAGCAGTGCCGCAGCGGGCGATACAACCTCTGCACGTCGATCGAGTTCTACGCGACGCCGCCGATCGACGGCGCGTTCGCGGAATACGCGGCGATCCAATCCGATTTCGCCTACGCGATCCCGGATTCGATGAGCTTCGACGCCGCGGCGCTCTGCGAGCCGCTCTCGGTGGGCATCTGGACCGCGCAGAAGGCGGGGATCCGCCCCGGGTCGTCCGTGCTGATCGCGGGCGCCGGGCCGATCGGGATCATCACGGCACAGGTCGCCCGGGCGTTCGGCGCGACGCGCGTGATCGTGTCCGACCCCGTCGCGGAGCGCCGCGCCGTCGCCCTGCGCTTCGGCGCGACCGAGGTCGTCGACCCGATCGCGACGGACATCGCCGCCGCGGAATGGGACGTGGATGCGTTCATCGACGCCTCCGGCGCCGCTCCGGCGATCCGGGCGGGCGTCTACGCGGTGGGGCCCGCCGGACGGGTCGTGCTCGTGGGGATGGGCGCGGACGAGGCCCCGCTTCCGCTCTCCCGCATCCAGAACCGTGAGCTCGTCGTCACCGGCGTCTTCCGGTACGCCAACACCTACCCCACGGCCATCGCGCTGATCGAGAAGGGGCTCGTCGACCTCGACTCGCTGGTCACGCATCGGTTCGGCCTCGGTGAGGTCGTCGAGGCGCTGGAGGCGGCGGGGGATCCCTCCGCGCTCAAGGTCATCGTCGCCCCGGGGGAGGAGGGATGACCCTCGTCGCGGGCGTCGACTCGTCGACGCAGAGCTGCAAGGTCGTGATCCGTGACCTCGACACCGGTGCGGTCGTGCGAACGGGGCGGGCGTCTCATCCCGACGGCACCGAGGTGCACCCGGATCGGTGGTGGGAGGCCCTTCACGAGGCGATCGCGGCCGCCGGGGGCCTCGGCGACGTCGCGGCGATCTCGGTCGCCGCGCAGCAGCACGGGCTCGTGGCGCTCGACGAGCACGGTGACGTGGTGCGCCCGGCACTGCTGTGGAACGACACCCGCAGCGGCCAGGCAGCGCGCGACCTGGTGTCCGAGATCGGGGCCCAGGCGTACGCCGAGCGGGCGGGCGTGGTGCCCGTGGCCTCCTTCACCGCGACGAAGCTGCGGTGGATGCGTGACCACGAGCCCGAGCTCGCCGCCCGGATCGCCGCGGTGGCGCTGCCGCACGACTGGCTGACCTGGCGGCTGCGCGGATACGGCCCGGTGCCCGGCGGGCGTGCCCGCCTGGACGAGCTCACGACGGATCGCTCGGATGCGAGCGGGACGGCGTACTGGTCGTCGACGACGCAAGGATACGATCGGGGGCTGCTCGTGGCGGCGCTCGGGCGCGAGGTCGTCGTGCCGCGGGTGCTCGGGCCGCAGGAGCGCGCGGGGGAGACCCCGGAGGGCGTCGTGGTGGGCGTGGGGGCGGGGGACAACGCCGCCGCGGCGCTCGGGCTGGGGGTGGGTGACGGCGACGTCGTCGTGTCGCTCGGCACGAGCGGGGTGGTGTTCGCGACATCCGACCGCGCGGTCGTCGATGCCTCGGGCACCGTCACGGCCTTCGCCGACGCCACCGGGAGGCAGCTGCCGCTGGTGTGCACGCTCAACGCGGCGCGCATCCTGGATGCCACGGCGCGGCTGCTCGGCACCGATCACG
>JBASAE010000603.1:0-10923 GCA_049654285.1 Microbacterium sp. | reverse complement strand
TGCGCCGCCGTGCGCGACGCCGTGCCCGGGCCGCGGCCAGCACCGGCACCGGGTCGACGCCCTCGGGAAGGTCACCGATCCGGTCCGCCGCCTCCGGGCTCACCCGGGAGAGCAGCGCGACGGCAGGCCCGAGCTCCGCTACCGCCGCCCGGCACTGCGGGCACTGCGCGAGATGCGCCTCATACGCGGACCGGTCCGAGGCGGAGAGCGCACCCAGCGCATAGGCCGCATCCCACGTGGCGAACCGGTCGTGGTCGATGCTCATCGGGTCACTCCCCTCTCCTGCAGGGCGAGACGCAGGGCCCGCAGCCCATAGTGCATCCGCGACTTCACGGTCCCCTCCGGGATGCCGGCCTCCCGCGCGATCTCCCCGACACCCCGTCCTCGGTAGTAGGCGGCGATGATGACCTCCCGGTGCTCGGGACTGACCGCGGCGAGCGCGTCCTCGATCAGCAGGGCGTCGAAGAGCCGGTCGATCTCGTCGCCCGCCCGCCGCTCGGGCACCTCTGCGACGACCTCCTCATGCCGCCGGCTGGCACTGCGCGCCTCGTCGATCACGATGTGCCGGGCGACCGTGAGCATCCAGGCCCGCGTGGTCTCGGGCTCCTGAGCCAGGATCCGCGGTGTGCGCCAGGCCCGCAGCAGCGTCTCCTGCACGATGTCGTCCGCCGTGGCACGGTCGTGGGTGAGGCTCACCACGTACCGCCGGATCGGTCCGGCGTGGATCTCGTAGAGCGCCGTCAGACGCTCCTGCTCGTCCTCGCCCACGGATCACCTCCTCACCGGGAGAACGAGGTGCGGGCCTCCGGGGTTCACGGTCCGTTGAACCGGGCGGACCTCTCCGCCGTTCCTCCCTGTATGGACATCCTCACCGATGCGGACGTGATCCGCATCGCCGGTCTGCCGCTGCATCCGCTGCTGGTGCACGCCACGGTCGTGCTCACTCCGCTGACGGCGCTGGCCGTCGCGCTCACCGCGCTCTGGCCGGCGGCCCGACGAAGGCTCGGTCCCGCACCGCCGATCGCGGCGTTCCTCGTCGCTCTCCTCGTTCCGGCCACGGTGATCACCGGTCAGGACCTGGCCCGCCTCATCGGCCGCAACGCCCTCGTCGAACACCACGAGGAGCTCGGGCTCCTGCTGGTGCCCTGGGCGATCGCTCTGCTGCCGGCGGCGGTCGCGGCGTGGGCGGTCGATCGCCTTCCGCCGCGGATGCGCCGGAGGAGGCCACGGCTCATCCGGCTCATCCGTATCGTGGCCCCGGCGGCTGCCGTGGTCACCGCCATGGGGACCCTCGTCATCGTGGTGCTCACCGGCGAGGCGGGGGCACGGGCGGTCTGGCAGGGCGTCTGATCAGGAGCCGGGTATCGTCGCGCCCAGGAACGCGGGGTCGCCCATCATCGGCACCACCATGCACAGGGAGATGACGAACGTCGTCGCGACGAAGCCGGCCAGCGGGATCCACCAGGCGAGGCGGCCGGTCTTCAGCCTGCGGAGTGCGAAGGCGACGGTCACGGCGTAGCCGACCACCAGAACGACCGCCGCGACGATGCCCCAGGTGCGTGCCGGCCCGACGTTGGTGAACTCGCCGTCGACCCCGAGGATCTTCAGGGTCTGCGTGAGCGTGGCGGGAAGGTCGAGGAACCGCGGGACGGTGGTGATCACGTTCACCAGCCCGTAGGCCAGCATCGCGATGGTGATGAGGCGGTCGACGGGTCTGCGCCGATCCGCCTTCGCCGCCCGGTCGTCGTCGACGACCCGCTGCGCGATCCGGTCGAGGGCCGCCTGCTGGTCCTCCTGCTCCGGTAGTCCCCGCGCGCGCCGCTGCTCCTCGGGCGTCGCATACTCGCCGTACCGCGGTCGATCGTCGGTCATGCCCCACCGGCCGACGAACGGCCACCGAGGGCGCGCGCGTCGCGCTGCCCCGCGGCGTCCTGGCGCAGCTCCTTCGGGAGCGAGAACATCAGGTCCTCCTCGGCGGTGCGCACCTCCTCGACATCCCCGTAGCCGGCTGCCGCGAGATCCTGCAGGACCTCCTGCACGAGCACCTCGGGCACGGAGGCGCCGCTGGTCACTCCCACGGTCCGCACCCCGTCGAGCCACTCCTGCTGCACCTCGTCGGCGTAGTCCACGCGGTAGGCGGCCTTCGCCCCGTTCTCCAGTGCGACCTCGACCAGCCGGACGCTGTTCGAGGAGTTCGCCGAGCCGACGACGATCACCAGGTCCGCCTGCGCGGCGACCTTCTTGATGGCCACCTGCCGGTTCTGGGTGGCGTAGCAGATGTCGTCGGACGGCGGATTGTGCAGCTCGGGGAAGCGGGCGCGCAGCCGGTTCACGGTCTCCATGGTCTCGTCGACGGAGAGGGTGGTCTGCGAGAGCCACACCACCTTCGACGGATCCTTGACCTCGACGGTGTCGGCCTCCTCGGGCGAGTTGACGATGGTCACATGTCCCGGGGCCTCGCCCGCAGTGCCCTCGACCTCTTCGTGCCCGTCGTGGCCGATCAGCAGGATCTCGTAGTCGTCGCGGGCGAACCGCACCGCCTCGCGGTGCACCTTGGTCACCAGCGGGCAGGTCGCATCGATCGCGTGCAGGCCGCGGGCGGAGGCCGCATCCACGACCGCCGGCGAGACGCCGTGCGCACTGAACACCACGTGCGCCCCCTCGGGCACCTGGTCGACCTCGTCGACGAAGATCGCCCCCTTCGCCTCGAGCTCGGTGACGACATGGATGTTGTGCACGATCTGCTTGCGCACGTACACCGGGGAGCCGAAGCGGTCGAGCGCCTTCTCCACCGCGACGACCGCACGGTCGACGCCCGCGCAATAGCCTCGCGGCGCAGCCAGCAGCACGCGCTTGGGGCCGTCTGTGGGCTCATCGCGCAACGGCTCGGCCCGCAGCGGACGGGGCACGCGCGGGAGGGGCAGGGATACGGCGGTCACAGCTCCGAGTCTATCCGCGCGCGCCTCAGCGCAGGCCGGGAGCGGCTCCGTCGCACCGCACGGTCCCGACGGGGAGGTTCCCGCGATCGGAACGAGCTCGCAGTCTCCGGCATGCACGGTCCGAGAGCGGATCCGCCTCGCCGCTCACGGAGGTCACACGGCGACGTTCTCCATCCGCCACCGGGAGTGTGGACGGATCCGGCACCCGCCCGGCGTCGGCGAGCGGCGTTCTCCCTCCGCACCCGTGTGAGCGCGGGATCCGCACCCTCATGCGGAACGGGATCCGCACCGCCCGAGGGGCGGACAGCGCACGTCGGCGGTCCGCGCTATCCTCGGGTTCCGATGACCGTCTTCGCAGCCTCCGCCGCGCCCGGCGACAGTCCCCCCGCGGACTCCGTCGCGCCCCGCGACTCCTCGGCGAACGCGCCGACGTCGGTGGCGCGGCTGAACGCCACGATCCGCGACTTCGTGGCGCAGTGGGGGACGGTCTGGGTCGAGGGCGAGATCACCGCCTGGAACCTCCGCGCCGGCAACGTCTTCGCCCGCATGAAGGACACCCGCTCGGACGCGCAGATCTCGCTGCGTATCTGGTCGAGCGTACGCGCCCGCATCCCGGCCGACCTCGCCGTCGGCGATCACGTGATCGCCGCGGTGAAGGCCGACTACTTCGTCAAGGCCGGCGATTTCAGCTTCCAGGTCTCGGCGATGAAGCACGTCGGCCTGGGGGAACAGCTGGAGAAGCTGGAGAGGCTGCGTGCGCAGCTGCGCGCCGAGGGGCTGTTCGATCCCGCGCGCAAGAAGCCGCTGCCGTTCCTGCCCCACGTGATCGGCCTGATCACCGGCGAGCGATCGGATGCCGAGAAGGACGTGCACCGCAACGCCGAGCTGCGCTGGCCGCAGGTGCGCTTCCGCACCGAGTACGCCGCCGTGCAGGGCGACCGGTGCGTGCCCGACACGCTCGCGGCGCTGGCGAGGCTGGACGCCGATCCCGAGGTCGATGTGATCGTCATCGCACGGGGCGGCGGCGACCCGCAGACGCTGCTGGGATTCAGCGACGAGCGACTCGTGCGGGCGGTGGCCGCGGCCTCCACGCCGGTCGTCAGCGCGATCGGGCACGAGAACGACCACCCCCTGCTCGACGACGTCGCCGATCTGCGCGCCTCGACACCGACCGATGCCGCGAAGCGCGTCGTCCCGGACGTCGGCGAGCAGCGGGCGATCGTGGCCCAGCTGCGCGCCCGGGCCACCACACGGCTCACCCAGCGGATCTCGCACGACATCGCGCAGCTCACGCAGCTGCGCTCCCGGCCGGTGCTGCGCTCCCCCGACCCGATCATCGACTCCCGCGCGCAGGAGGTGCTCCTGCTCAGCGCCCGGGGGCGCGACTCGGTGACGCGGAGGGTGGATGCCGCGAACCGCAGCACCGCCGAGCTGCGCGCGTCGCTACGCGCGCTCTCGCCGGCGGCCACCCTCGCCCGCGGCTATGCGATCGCCCACCTCGACGGCGGCACCATCCTGCGGGACGCCGCAGATGCCCCTGCCGGGACGGCCCTGACGATCACCGTCGACCGCGGCTCGGTCGCCACGCGTTCCGAAGGCGAGATCCCCGAGGGCGACGCGCCCGCTCCCGCCTGACCCGCGCCCCGGTCGCTGAGCGACGCGTGGCACGCACCCGACCGTTGAGCGAGGGGCACGGCGACCGAGGCGAGACGCGGTGCGCTCCGCCGAGGACGCCACCCGAACGTTTCGTCTCGCTGCGCTCGCTCACCGATCGAGG
The DNA here is from genome assembly GCA_049654285.1 of Microbacterium sp. GTDB lineage: Bacteria > Actinomycetota > Actinomycetes > Actinomycetales > Microbacteriaceae > Microbacterium. Next base: position 6,207 of record JBASAE010000603.1, on the reverse strand, counting down.
GGACGCCGCCGCACTCAATGACCAGGCAGCACCACGAGTAGGATGGGGAGCGTGACTGCGCCCGAGACTCCCGTGGAATCGCTGTCCTTCGAGGCGGCGCGTGACGAGCTCGTGCGGGTCGTCGCCGAGCTCGAGCAGGGAGCCCCGACGCTCGAGCAGTCGCTCGCCCTGTGGGAGCGCGGCGAGGCACTCGCGGTCCGCTGCGAGGAATGGCTGCTCGGCGCGAAGCGCCGGCTCGACGCGGCCCGCCCCACGACGTCCGAAGAGGAGCGTGCATGAGCAGGAGCGCCCCGATCGTCGCCGAGCTCGGCCGCCCCGAGACGCCTGCCGAGACGGCCGAGCGCAAGGCGGAGTCGAGCCGCGCCTACCGGTCGAGCCAGACGATGCGCAACCTCATCGCCGCGCTCCTGGTGACCCTCGCCGTCGTCGCGGTGATCGTGCTCGGCGTGCCGCGCGGCGAGCCGGTCGCGGCCCCGCCGATCGACCTCGCGGGCATCGCCAAGAACGCCTCGACGTCGCTCGACCGGCCGGTCCTCGTGCCCGAGCCGCCGAAGGGCTGGCGCGTGACGTCGGCCCAGGTCACCGGCGGTCCGGTGACGGTGTGGAATGTCACGCTCGCACCGACCGCCGACGACGAACGCGGGTTCCTCAAGGTCAGCCAGGCCGCCGATGCCGACCGCACCTGGGCGGCCATCCCTCTGCGCGGCGCACAGCCGGCCGGGACGACCACCGTCGACGGCATCGACTGGGACGTCTTCACGATCGCCGATCCGCAGGCGTCCGGCAACGTCTCCTACGGGATCGGCACGCAGGCCGGCACCGACTACGTGCTGCTCTACGGCTCACGCAGCGCCGGCGACACGGCGGACTTCGCGAAGACCCTCACCCCGCAGATCCGAGAGCTTTCGGAGGCACGATGACGCTCACCCCCACCGCCGCCTGGCAGCAGCTGCTCGAGGGCAACCGGCGCTTCGTGAGCGGCCAGCCGGATCATCCGCGTCAGGACGTCGAGCTGCGTAGCGAGCTCGCCAACGGGCAGGCGCCCGTCGCGACGCTGTTCGGATGCTCGGACTCCCGGCTCGCCGCCGAGATCATCTTCGATCTGGGACTGGGCGACCTGTTCGTGGTGCGGAACGCAGGCCAGGTGCTGGGCGAGTCGATCGTCGCGAGCCTGGAGTACGCGGTGGGGATGCTCCAGGTGCCGCTGATCGTCGTGCTGGCGCACGACTCCTGCGGTGCGGTGGAGGCCGCGATCGACGGCACCGCGATCGACGCCGCTCCGCTCCCCCCACACATCTGGAAGCTGATCGCACCGATCGTGCCCGCCGCCCGCAAGGTCCTCGCCGAGAACGGCGGCACCACGACCGCCGACATCGACCCGATGCTGGTCGGCGCCGAGCACCTGCGAAACACCGTGCGCGGTGTGCTGCTGTCATCGAAGATGATCGAGCTCGCGGTGGCCCGTGGCGAGCTGGGCATCGTCGGCGCGAACTACCGGCTCGCCGAGGGCACGGTCGTCCCCGTCATCACCGTAGGCATCGACACCGAGGGGACCGGCCTCGAAGAGGCCGTCCCGGAAGAAACCCAGGAGGAATGGGCATGACCGACACCGAGTACCGCATCGAGCACGACACCATGGGCGAGGTGCGCGTGCCCGTCAACGCCCTCTACGGGGCGCAGACCCAGCGCGCCGTGGAGAACTTCCCGATCTCCGCGAAGGGCCTGGAGCCGGCGCACATCGCCGCCCTGGCGCGCATCAAGAAGGCCGCGGCCCTGGCGAACAAGGAGCTCGGCACGCTCGACGCCGGCGTGGCCGACGCCATCGCGAAGGCCGCCGACGAGGTGGCGGCGGGCGAGCACGACGGCGAGTTCCCGATCGACACGTACCAGACGGGCTCGGGCACCTCGTCGAACATGAACATGAACGAGGTGCTGGCGACGCTGGCGACGCGCATCCTCGGCGCTCCCGTGCACCCGAACGACCACGTCAACGCCTCGCAGTCGTCGAACGACGTGTTCCCGACCTCGGTGCACGTCGCCGTCACCCAGGCCCTCATCGACGACCTGATCCCGGCGCTCGACCATCTCGCGGTCGCGTTCGAGACGAAGGCCGAACTGTGGAAGGACGCGGTCAAGTCCGGACGCACGCACCTGATGGACGCCACCCCGGTGACCCTCGGGCAGGAGTTCGGCGGGTACGCGCGTCAGATGCGTCTGGGCGTCGAGCGCGTGCAGGCCGCCCTCCCCCGCGTCGCAGAGGTGCCCCTGGGCGGCACCGCGGTGGGCACCGGCATCAACACCCCCCTGGGCTTCCCGCAGAAGGTCATCGCGCTGCTCGCCGCCGAGACCGAGCTGCCGATCACCGAGGCGAAGGACCACTTCGAGGCGCAGGCCAACCGCGACGGCCTCGTCGAGGCGTCCGGCGCCCTGCGCACCATCGCGGTCTCTCTGACCAAGATCAACAACGATCTGCGCTGGATGGGCTCGGGCCCGAACACCGGGCTCGGCGAGATCCACATCCCCGACCTGCAGCCGGGTTCGTCCATCATGCCCGGGAAGGTCAACCCGGTCATCCCCGAGGCCGTGCTGATGGTGTGTGCGCGGGTCATCGGCAACGATGCCACGATCGCCTGGGGCGGGGCGTCCGGAGCGTTCGAGCTGAACGTCGCCATCCCCGTCATGGGCACCGCACTGCTGGAGTCGATCCGCCTCCTCACGAACGCGATGCGGGTGCTCGCCGACAAGACCGTCGACGGCCTGGTGGCCAACACCGAGCGGGCGGCCGCGTTCGCCGGGATGAGCCCCTCGATCGTCACCCCGCTGAACAAGGTGATCGGCTACGAGGCGGCCGCGAAGATCGCCAAGCACGCGGTCGCGAAGGGCATCACGGTGCGCGAGGCGGTCATCGACCTGGGCTACGTCGAGCGCGGCGAGATCACCGAAGCGGTGCTCGACGAGAAGCTGGACCTGCTCTCCATGACCCACGCCGGCTGACCCGCGCCGATTCCGCCGGGACGCCTGCACGACCCGGGAACACTTGCACGATCCGATCGCCGGATCGGCCGTGCATCCGTTCCCGGGTCGTGCATCTGTATCGTGCCGACTCATCGTCCACATTCGGCAAGATTCCGGAAATCGGTCCACATCTGACGAGAATCCACGCCTCCCCGTACCGGCGAGCGCCATAGTTGCGGGATGTTGGATCCCGCACTCCTCATCGCCAGGCTCGGCGGCGTCGCCCGCGGACGCACCTTGCAGCGCTACGGCGTCTCTCGCAAGGCCCTCGCCGCTCATGTGGACACCGGCCGCATCCGCAGGATCCGTCCGGGAGTGTTCGCCTCGCACGACGCCGACGAGTCCATCGCCGCCGCGGCGGCTCACGGCGGCACGCTCACCTGCGAGGCAGCCCTGAGGCGCCATGGTGTATGGACTATGACCGAGCAGCCCGGCATCCACGTCTGGATGGGCGCGAACGGGCGTCAGCATCCGCATGTCGGATGCTCGTGCGTGAGCCACTTCTTCGACGGCCCCACCCAGTTCGGCACCGCCACCGTGGAAGCCGCGCTTCTGCACGTATTCCGTTGCGGCGGCGAGGAGGCCTTCTTCGCCTCGTTCGAATCGGCGTGGCGCCAACGCCTGCTGTCCCGTGCGGCGCGTGCACGCATCGCGGCGAGCCTTCCGAAATCCACCCGCTGGCTCGTGGAGTTCGCTCGACCGGACGCCGACAGCGGGCTGGAGTCGCTGCTGCGGCTCAGATTCCATCTGCTCGGCATCCGGCTCGATTGCCAGATCGTGATCGACGGCGTCGGCAAGGTGGACTTCGTCGCCGCCAAGCGGCTGATCATCGAGGTCGACGGCAAAGAGAACCACCACAGCCCCGGGAAACGCCACAAGGATCTGGTGCGGGATGCCGCCGCATCCGCGCTCGGCTACGAATGTCTGCGATTCGACTACGCCCAGGTCATGTATGACTGGCCGAGCGTGCGGCGGGCGATCCTCGCCGCGCTGCGCCGCGTGCGCGCCCTGGTGTGAGTCCTGGCAGACGCGCGGCCGGCCCCAGGCACACGTGCACGACTCGGGTACGGATGCACGACCGGATCGCCGGATCGGTCGTGCATCCGTACCCTGGTCGTGCATCCGTACCGGGTTAGCAGCCGGGCGGGTCAGCTCAGCTCGCCGCCCTCCAGCAGATCGGTGACCAGCGCGGCGATCGCGGAGCGCTCGGAGCGGGTGAGGGTGACGTGCCCGAACAGCCCGTGACCCTTCAGCGTCTCGATCACGCTGGCGATCCCGTCATAGCGGCCCACCCGCAGGTTGTCGCGCTGTCCGACGTCGTGCGTGAGCACCACGCGGGAGTTCTGCCCCATCCGGCTGAGCACCGTGAGCAGCACGTTGCGCTCCAGCGACTGGGCCTCGTCGACGATCACGAAGGCGTCGTGCAACGAACGGCCCCGGATGTGGGTGAGCGGCAGCACCTCGAGGATGCCACGGGCGATGACCTCTTCCACGACGTTCCCCGAGACCACCGACCCGAGCGTGTCGAACACCGCCTGGCCCCAGGGGTTCATCTTCTCGCCCTGATCGCCGGGCAGATACCCCAGTTCCTGCCCGCCCACCGCGAACAGCGGCCGGAACACGATGATCTTCTTCTGCTGCTGCCGTTCGAGCACGGCCTCCAGGCCCGCGCACAGGGCGAGCGCCGACTTGCCGGTGCCGGCGCGCCCGCCGAGCGAGACGATGCCCACCTCCGGGTCGAGCAGCAGGTCGATCGCGATCCGCTGCTCGGCCGAGCGTCCGTGCATCCCGAAGATCTCGCGGTCGCCGCGCACCAGCCGGTACTCCCCCTCGCCGACGACCCTCCCCAGCGCCGAACCGCGCTCGGAGTGGATGATCAGCCCGGTGTTCACCGGAAGCCCGCGCACGTCCTCGCTCAGCCCGACCTCGCTCTCGTACAGGTCGCTCACCTCGTCCCCGGAGAGATCGAGGTTCGCGATGCCGGTCCAGCCCGAGTCGACGGCCTGCTCGGCGAGGTACTCCTCCGCACGTAGGCCGAGGGACGCCGCCTTGACCCGCATCGGCAGGTCCTTCGAGACGATCGTGACGTCCTGGCCGTCCTGGGCGAGCTGTGCGGCGGTCGCGAGGATCCTGCTGTCGTTGTCGCTGAGCCGGATGCCCGCGGGGAGGATCGACATGTCGGTGTGGCCGAGCTCGACCCGCAGCGTGCCGCCCTGGCCGACCTCCACCGGGAAGTCGAGGCGGCCGTGCTCGATGCGCAGTTCGTCGAGATGGCGCAGCGCGCGACGCGCGAAGTATCCCAGCTCGGGGTCGTGCCGCTTGCCCTCCAGCTCGCTGATGACCACCACGGGCAGCACGATCGAGTGCTCCGCGAAGCGGAAGATCGCCTGCGGATCGCTCAGCAGCACCGAGGTGTCGAGCACGTAGGTGCGCAGGGTGGTGTCGTCATCCGGAACCGGATGGGCGGGGGCCTGGCGAGTGGACTGCTGTCGAGCTGTACGAGTGGTCACGATCACTCCCCTGATCCGGGATTCTCCCGGCTCTGCTGCGAGTCGACCAGGGCCACGAGTCGCTCACCGCTAGGCCGACCCGATCGGGCACGGTGCCCGATGCCTCGAAGGTACGGCCCCGCTCCGTCCCTTCCCCGCAGGACACGCCCACGCCCGATGACGGAACGGTGAACAGCCGGTGTCAGAACGCGGAGACCGCGTCGTCCAGCATCCGGAGGGTCTCGGCGTCCGTCCCGGCGTGCGGCGCCAACCGCACCGCTCCCGCACGCGCCGTGAACGCGAGCCCGACGTCCCTGAGCGCCCCGGCGAATCGCTCCGGGTCCGCCGGGGCGAGCGAGACGATCCCGGCCCGCCGCGCCCCTTCCCGCGGGGACGCCACGGGGATCCCCGCGCGGTCGGCGATCTGGAGGATCGTGTCCACGTGCTCGCCGATTCGCCCTTCGATCGCGGTGACGCCGACATCCCGTATCTCCTGAACCCCCGCGGCCAGGCGCACGGCGGCGAGATGGTCGGGCTGGCTCACCGTGAACGCCTGCGCCGTCGACGCCGGTTCCGGCAGCGCGTCGACGAACAGCCCGTCCGCGGTCGTTCCCGTGATCCCGCTGAGAACCGGCCGGATGCGTTCCCTGGCGCGCTCGGAGAAGCGCGCGAAGCCGGTGCCGCGCCCGGCGCGCAGCCACTT
>JBASAE010000602.1:0-4273 GCA_049654285.1 Microbacterium sp. | reverse complement strand
TGGTGCTCCGTGAGCAACCACCGCGCGATGGGCATGGTCATGGCGGTGAAGGCGACGGAGTAGCGAACCGGCCCGGTCAGCCGACCGGCGCCGGACCGGTGGAATCCCGCACGAGCAGCACCGTATGCAGGCGCTGGTGATGATCCCGACCTGCGCCGGTGCCCGCGATCGACTCGACGAGGTACTCCGCCGCCAACCGGCCTTTGGTCTCGATCGGCTGACGGATCGTCGTGAGCGAGGGAGAGGACCAGCTCGCCTCGGCGAGGTCGTCGAAGCCGGTCACCGACACCTCTTGAGGGACGGCGACATCCGCCTCCCGCGCTGCGTCCAGGACGCCCAGCGCGATGATGTCGCTGAATGCGACGATGGCGGTCGGGCGCTCGCTCTGCGCCCAGAGCCGCTGGAAGGCAGCGGTGCCTCCCGCACGCGTGCACGGCACCTCGAGCACTGTGATCCCGTCGCTCTCGGGCGTCAGCCCCCGTGAGGCGAGCGCGGCGATCGCGCCCTGCATCCGACGGAGGACCGGGCCTCGCCAGTTCTGGTACCCGCCTTCCGTGCCGGTCTCGATCGCGACGATCGCGATCCGTCGATGACCGAGGCTCAGGAGATGGCCCAGGAGCTCCTCGATCCCCTCACTGTCATCGACCTCGACGGAGGGCACGTCGTCGTGGAGCTCGCTGTCGACGAGGACGAACGGGGTGCCTCGCTGCCGCAGGGCGTTCACCTCGCCCCGGTCGTGCTCGAGCCCGCTGACGATGAAGCCGTCGACGGCCGCATAGGGGATCGCCTTCAGCATCGAGCCGCGCAGCGGCGGCGCGAGCAGGAGGGTGAAGCCCTCGCGCTGACACGTCTGGCCGATCCCCTGGAGGAACTGTGTGTAATAGGGGTTCTCCAGCGCCTTGTCCAGTTGCTGCGGAAGGAGCAGCCCGAGACTGTCGGTCCGGCGCGTCCGGAGCATCCGCGCGGCGGGATCCCCCGAGTAGCCGAGCTCGGCGGCGGCCTCGAGGATGTTCTTGACGGTGGCCTCCGCGAGCCGGTTCGAGTTGTTGAACGCGAGCGACACGGCCGTCTTCGAGACGTTCGCGCGCTCGGCGACGTCCTGCATGGTCACTCTGCGGTTCTTCATTGCGATGCCTCGTTCACGGACGCGTTCAGATAGACGACTCCACCGGCGCCGACGACGATGTCCTCGGTGAGCACGGCCTCCCCGGCGACGGCTCGCCACGCGCGGTCGGGCGCGAGACGGGGCAACGCGAGACTCGGGACGCGCACCCCGTCCCCGCGATGAACGATCGCGACGACGGTCTCACCGCCCTCTGCTCGCCGGATTATCAGAAGGGTATCGTCATCGAGGGCGCGCACCTCCTGGACTCCCCGCCGGAGTGCGGGATGCGCGGAGCGCGCCCGGCTGAATGAGCGGATGCCTTCGAGGAGGTCGTGGGACCACTCCGACTCATCCCACGGCATCGTGCCGCGGCATCCGGGATCGTTCTCCCCGGTGAGCCCGATCTCGTCACCGTAGTAGAGCATCGGCGCCCCCTCCGCCGCGAAGAGCAGCGCATACGCCCGGAGGGCGGCCGGCACGTCGCCGGCGTGACGGGTGAGCACCCGCTCCGTGTCGTGGCTGCCGAGAAGGTTCAGCATCCCGCTGTGGAACCCTTCGGGTATGCGGGCACGCAGGGCGTTCATCCCCTCCGCGAAGGCCGCGGCGTCGATCGACGCGTCGGCGGTGAAGCCCAGCACGAGGTCGCGGAGCGTGTAGTTCATCGTGCCGTCGGCGAGGTCGCCCTGGAGCCATTCCACGGGATCGCGCCACTCCTCGGCCACGATGTACTTCTCCTCGCCGAGATCCTTGACCACGTCCCGGAAGCCCCGCCAGAAGGTGTGATTGATGAAGTACGGCACATCGAGTCGCCAGCCGTCGATGCCCTGATCGATCCAGTACCGGGCGACGGAGTAGTGATGCGCGCGCACCTCCGGGTTGTACGCGTTCCACTTCGGCAGGTAGTGGCAGCCGGAGCAGGTGCGATAGTTCGGCTCGGGGTGAGACGAGACGGGGAAGCCCTCGACCGAGAACCAGTTGACGTACTCCGACGCGGCCTCGCGCTCGACGACGTCGCGGAAGGCCCAGTGCCCGTCGCCGCAGTGGTTGAACACGGCGTCGAGCACGACCCGGATCCCCCGCTCATGGGCGGCGTCGAGGAAGCGACGGAACGCCTCGAGGTCGCCGAGACGGTGATCGATCGTGAAATAGTCCTTCGCGTCGTAGCGGTGGTTGGTGTCGGCCTCGAAGACCGGCGTGAGATAGATCGCGTTCGCGCCGACCGAGACGACGTGGTCGAGGTGTTCGGTGATGCCGGCGAGGTCGCCGCCGAAGAAGTTGTCCCGCGTGGGTTCCGCACCCCAGGGCTCGACGCCGGGCGGGTCGAGCGCGGGATCGCCGTTGGCGAAACGTTCCGGGAAGATCTGGTAGAAGGTCGCATCGGCGAGCCAGTCGGGTGTCGGCATCAGTCCTTCAATCCGGTCGAGGCGATCCCGCGCACGAGTGCACGCTGGAAGAAGAGGAAGACGACGATGCTCGGGATCGTCGCGGTGAGGGTCCCGGCCATCAGGTAGTTCCAGCTCGTCCCGTAGCGTCCCACGAAGGACGAGAGCCCGATCTGGATCGTTCGCACCTCGTCGGTGTTCGTGACCAGGAGCGGCCAGAGGAAGTCGTTCCACGCGAAGAGGAAGCTGAAGATCCCGAGGGTGGCGAACGCCGGGGTGGACAGCGGCACGATGATCCGGAAGAACGTGCCGATGCGGCTGCACCCGTCGATGCGCGCCGCGTCCTCCAGCTCCAGGGGGATCGAGGCGAAGTACTGCCGGAGCAGGATGATCCCGAAGACGTCGGCCAGGCGCGGCACGATGAGGCCCGCGTAGCTGTCGATCCAGCCGAGGTCGGCGACGATCGCGTACGCGGGGATGATGGTCACGAACGTCGGGACCATGAGTGCCGCCAGCAGCAGCACGAAGATCGCGTTCTTGAACGGGAAGTCGAGCCGGGCGAAGGCGTATGCGGCCAGGGCGTCGAGCACCAGGTGACCCGACACGATCCCGACGGCCATGACGATGCTGTTCAGGTAGTACTGGCCGAAGGGCGCGGCCTCCCACGCGTGGACGTAGTTCTCCCAATGCCATGAGGTGGGCAGGATCGACGTGTTCGTGTACGTCTCGGCGCGGGTCTGCAGCGAGGTGGTGAACATCCAGAGAAAGGGGACGACGACGAATCCCGCCCCCAGGATGAGGATGAGATGGCGGCCGAGCGCGAGCCTGCGGTGCGGATTCATCGGAGCGACGACCTTCCGGATCCCGACGCCCGCCACTGCACGAGCGTGACGCCGAGGACGAGGAACAGGGTGACGAAGGCGATCGAGGTGCCGTACCCGAAGTCGCCGAGCCGGAACGCCTCTCGGTACATGAGCATGCCGAGCACCTCGGTGCCGCCCTGCGGGCCGCCGCCGGTCAGCACGTAGACGAGGTCGAAGGCCTGGAAGCTGGTGATGAGCGCCTGCACCACGACGAAGAAGGTCATCGGCTTGAGCAGGGGGATCGTGAGGAAGCGGAGCCGTTGCGCCAGGTTCGCCCCGTCGAGCTGCGCCGCTTCGAAGACGCCCTGCGGGAGCGCTTGGAGCGCGGTCAGGTAGAGCACGGCGTTGAAGCCCAGGTTCTTCCACACGGTGAGCAGTGTGAGCGCGCCGAGGGCGAGCCAGCGATCCTGCAGCCAGTTCGGGCCCGCGATGCCGATCTGGGCGAGCAGCCCGTTGACGAAGCCGGCCGGGTCCAGCATGTACTTCCAGACGATCGCGGCGGCGACGGAGGAGGTCACGGCGGGAAGGAAGTACACGCCGCGGTAGAACCCGCGACCGCGGAGAGGCGCATCCAGGAGCAGCGCGATGGCGAGGCCGGAGGCGACCGAGAAGAGGCACACTCCGACGGCGTAGATGCTCGTCACGAGAAGGCTGTTCCAGAACTCCGGGTCCTGGGCGAGGCGGACGTAGTTGTCCAGGCCGATGAACTGCTTCACCGGATCGAAGCCGTTCCAGGACGTCAGGCTGATGTACCCGGCGGAGACGATCGGATAGAGCACGAACACGCCGATGACCGCGAGGGCGGGGAGGAGGAAGAGCGCCGCGGTGAGCACCTGCTCCCGCTCGTAGCGGCGGTGCCGCGGCTGGCGGGACCTTCCTGTGGCTCGCGGGGTCCCGTCCGGGACGCTCGCGCGTCCCGGACG
>JBASAE010000601.1:0-3001 GCA_049654285.1 Microbacterium sp. | reverse complement strand
GCTGCCGGACACGCCGCCGTCCCGCGAGGACCTCGGCGAGCGGCTCGAGGGACGGGTCGGTGCGGAATGTCAGGCCGGCCGCCTCGGCGGTGGCGCGCTGCTCCGCGTACTCCCGGGCGGCCTGGAGCGCGGTCCGGATCGTGTGGGCGATGCCCATCCTGGTCACCGGCACCTGATTGCGTAGCGCGTGCTCCCGCTTCGCGTTCTCGCCCATCGCCATCTTCAACGCGGGCGCCGATTCGAGGACCATGTCGTCGACCACGTCGCCCCAGGTGTGCAGTGTCACCGCTTGCCCGCCGATCGGGCTCAGGGAGCCGGGCATGACGCAGACCGTCGTTACGCCGGCGGCGACGGCGTCGTCGAACGCGGTGTCGGCGGGGTTGACGGAATCGATCGCACGCATCCCTGCGGCGTTGCTCAGCGCCCGTTCGTTGATGTCTGCGTCGTGCGGTCCGACGTCCTGCATCGCGGCGCCGAGATGGGTGTGCACATCGACGAACCCGGGAAGCACCCACGCGCCGTCGAGCGGGACGAGGGGGACCTCCGCGGGCACATCGATGCGGGGGCCCAGATCGACGATCCTGCCGTCACGCACCAGCAGTCGGCCGTCGAACGGGTTCCCCTCGATCGGCACGACATGAGCGTTGTCCAGCGCGAAGGCACTTTCATGTAAGTCCATTACACCAATCTAGCTCCCCATCGAAAGAAGATGGGGAGTTTCCGTCCAGTTGTTGCAAAGCGATATGAAATTGGATTACATTTCTTCCTCAGGAGCCGCTGCGGTGATCGCCGCGGTCCCGTACGACAGGAGCATCGATGGGTGGAAGACGCCAGGCGGACGCCGTCGCCGCGCCGATCCTGCGCGTAGAGCGACTGAAAGTCGTCTACGAGGGACCGCGCGGCTCGCACGTCGCGGTGTCGGACGTGAGCTTCGACATCCGTCCTGGAGAGATCGTCGCGCTCGTCGGAGAGTCCGGGTCGGGCAAGTCGACCACCGCCTCGGCGGTCATGGGCTTCCTGGGCGGATCCGGGAGGATCGTCCACGGTGCCATCGAGGTCGACGGCGTGGACATCACCGCCTGCAGCGACCGTGAGATGGACGGGATCCGAGGGGTGCGGATCGGCTTCGTGCCGCAGGACCCCACGGTGTCGCTCAATCCGATGATGCGCATCGGACGTCAGATCGCCGAGGCGCTCATCGTGCACGGCAAGGCCGGCCGGGAGCAGGCCGCCCGGCGGGCGGTCGAGATCCTGGCGGAGTCGGGGCTGCCGGACCCCGAGCTCCACGCGAGACAGTTCCCCCATCAGCTCTCCGGAGGGATGCGTCAGCGCGTCCTCATCGGGATCGCGATGGCCTGCCGCCCGTCGGTCATCATCGCCGACGAACCGACGAGTGCACTCGACGTCACCGTGCAGCGCACCATCCTCGACCATCTCGACCGGGTCATCGACGAGACCGGCGTCGGAGTGCTGCTCATCACCCACGACTTCGGCGTCGCCATCGAACGATCCGATCGGATCATTGTGCTGCACGAGGGCGAGATCGTCGAATCTGACACGCCTGAGCGCATCCTCCACCACGCGCAGCACCCCTACACCCGTCGTCTCATCGCCGCCGCCCCCAGTCTCAGCTCGGAGAGGATGACGCCGTCGGCGACCGTGGACACCCCCACCCCGCCCCCCGCCCCGTCGCCGGCCGCGGAGCCGCTGCTGCGGGTCGACGGCCTCAGCAAGACGTTCCGCGGACCGGGTGGAGAGGTGACCGCCGTGGAAGGCGTCTCCTTCGACCTCGCACCGGGGAAGACGCTCGCGGTGGTCGGCGAGTCCGGGTCGGGCAAGACCACCACGGCCCGGATGATCATGCGGCTCGTGGACAGCACCTCGGGGAGCATCCGATTCGAGGGCGAGGACATCACCGGCCTGCGGGGTGTGCGGCTGCGCGCGCTGCGCCGACGGATGCAGTTCGTCTATCAGAACCCGTACACGTCGCTGGATCCCCGGATGTCGGTGTCCGACATCGTCGCCGAGCCGCTGCGCGCCTTCGGGGTGCCGGGCAGGAAGCGGATCGCCGCCGAGGTCATCGATCGCGTGGCCCTGCCGTCGACCACGCTGAAGCGCCGCGCCCGCGAGCTGTCCGGCGGTCAACGTCAGCGCGTCGCGATCGCCCGTGCGCTGGCGCTGAATCCGAGGCTGATCATTCTCGACGAGCCCGTCTCGGCCCTGGACGTGTCGATCCAGGAGCGCGTGCTCCGGCTGCTCGTGGACCTCCAGGCCGAGTACGGCCTCTCCTATCTCTTCATCACGCATGACCTCGCGGTCGTGCGGCAGATCTCGGACGATGTCGCCGTCATGCGGCGCAGCCGTCTCGTCGAGTACGGCGCCACCGCCGACGTCCTCGCGTCCCCACGGCATCCGTACACCGCAGAGCTGCTCGCCGCGATCCCCGGCGCCGCCGGCGCATCCCCGTCCCACTGACTCCTCCTCACTCACCGCAGAGCACCCAGAAGAAGGCAGGCATCACAGTGAAACACCCCCAGAAGTTCCTGGCGCTGGTCGCCGCAGGCGTGGCGACCGTCGTCGTCCTCAGCGGTTGTTCCGGCAGCTCCGACCCGTCGCCGTCCGACAGCGCCTCCGAGACCCCGGTCCCTGGCGGCGAGATCGTCTACGGCGTCGGACTGGATCCGGTGTGCGTCGACCCCGAGCAGACGAACTCGCACCCCGGCCTCACCATCGCCCGGCAGGTCGCCGATTCGCTGCTGGAGCAGGATCCCGAGAGCGGCGAGTACGTCGGCTGGCTCGCCAAGAGCTGGGAGGTGAACGAGGACGCCACCGCGTACCGCTTCGTGCTCCGCGACGACGTCACCTTCTCGGACGGCACTCCGCTGACCTCGGAAGCGGTCCAGCAGAACATCGAGTCGATCAAGAACGGCGAGAAGTCCTCGGCGCTGGCGAAGGCGCCGTTCGCCACCTACGAGTCGTTCGAGAAGGTCAGCGATCAGGA
>JBASAE010000600.1:0-3417 GCA_049654285.1 Microbacterium sp. | reverse complement strand
GATGTCGTCATCCGTGCCCTTCCCTCATCCGCGGCAGCATCCTTCGTCGAGCTGCACGCCGACGTCTCACGATGCGTCGACCGGCTCGGAGTCCGGGCCTGATGGGCGCGCTCCCCTCCTACGCCTACGGGACCGCCACGGTGCATCCGAGCGATCTCGTCCGCGGCATCCTGCTCCTCCCCCGCAACCTGGTGCTGTCGGTGCTGACCGCCTACCGCGCGGTGATCTCCCCGCTGTACGGCGACGTGTGTCGGTATTACCCATCGTGCACGGCTTACGCTGTAGGTGCGGTGCAGCAGTACGGCGCCGTCAGGGGATCCCTCCTCGCCGGGTGGCGCATCCTGCGGTGCAATCCCTGGAGCAAAGGCGGCGTCGACGATGTCCGGCCGAACGCTCACTTCCGATACGACCTGACCCGCCGTGGTTTCGTCGTACCTGCTCGAAAGGAACTGAACAGTGGGTCTTGACCTTCTGCTCGCCGCCAGCACGCCGGCCCCGACGTCCGAGGGCGGCTTCGACCTGTTCGGCACCATCCTGTGGCCGTTCAAGTGGATCGTCGAGGCGATCCTGGTCGGCTGGCACTGGCTGTTCACCGCGTTCGGCATGGCACCGGACGCCGGCCTCACCTGGGTGCTGTCGATCGTCGGCCTCGTGATCGTGATTCGCGCGGCGGTCTTCCCGCTGTTCGTGAAGCAGATCAAGAGCCAGCGCAAGATGATGGAAATCGCCCCTGAACTGAAGAAAGTTCAGGAGAAGTACCGCGGTAAGAAGGATCAGCTCTCCCGCGAGGCGATGAGTCGCGAGACCATGGCGCTGTACAAGAAGCACGGCACGACTCCGATGTCGTCGTGTCTGCCGCTGCTGGTGCAGATGCCGTTCCTGCTGGGCATGTTCTACACGCTGCGCGACGTCGCCGATCACGCGACACGGAGCATCGGCGGCGTCGGCCTGCTGAATCCGACCCTCACCAAGCAGTTCTACGACGCCAACCTGTTCGGCGTCGCACCGCTGCACGTCAGCCTGAAGGACGCGGTCTCGACCAAGCCCGAGGGCTGGCAGGTCACCGTGACCATCCTGGTCGTCCTCGTCATCCTGATGATCGGATCGCAGTTCTACACGCAGCTGCAGATCATCTCGAAGAACCTCTCGCCCGAGGCCAAGACCGGCCAGGCGTACCAGATGCAGAAGATCATGCTCTATGTGCTGCCGTTGGGGTTCATCTTCTCGGGAGTGTTCTTCCCGCTGGGTGTCGTCATGTACTGGTTCGTCTCGAACCTGTGGACCATGGGACAGCAGTTCCTCGTGATCCGTGAGATGCCGACGCCCGGTTCGGATGCCGAGAAGCACCGCATCGAGCGGCTGGCACGTCGGGGCAAGGCGATCGACTCGAACGGCAAGATCGTGCCGATCGCCGTGTACGAGGCGGAGCAGCAGCGGATGCTGGAGGAGGCGGAGCGCGCGAAGGCGGAGGCGCCCAAGCGGCAGCAGCCGATGAGCGCGAAGCGAGCGAAGAAGAAGGGCAACTCATGACCACGGAGCAGCAGGAGACGCCGGCGCCGGTGGAGCAGCTCGAGCACGAGGGCGATGTCGCCGCGGACTTCCTCGAAGAGCTGCTCGACATCGCCGACATCGACGGAGACCTGACACTGGACGTGCGCCAGGGGCGGGCCTACGTCTCGATCGAGGCGGAGGGCGACGGACTGTCGCTGCTCTCGGCGCCGGACACCGTCCAAGCGCTGCAGGAGCTCACGCGCCTGGCGGTGCAGAGCAGCACCGGTGCGTTCTCGCGACTCATCCTCGATGTGGGCGGATCACGCGACGCACGTTGCCGGCAGCTGGAGCAGCTGGTGGATGCCGCGGTGGTGAAGCTCGACGAGGGCTCCTCGCAGGCGTCGCTGCCGTCGATGTCGAGCTACGAGCGCAAGCTGGTGCACGACATCGTGTCTGAGCGCGGGCTGATCTCGGAGTCATATGGCGAGGGTCGCGACCGTCACACGGTGATCCGCCGCCACTGAGACCCCGATGTCGCTGCTCGGCGAGGGTAGCCGGGGAATGTTTCACGTGAAACATGCCGTGCGACACCCGAGCGGAGCCAGCTCGTCTCGCTGCGCTCGCTCGATGACCGGTGAGAGGATTCCCGTATGAGCACCGTTGAACAGGAGCCCGCCGCGGCTGCAGGGCTCTTCGGAGACCGCATCGAGCTCGCACGGCGGTTCACGGCGGCGCTCGCTGCGGAGGGTGAGCTGCGCGGCCTGATCGGTCCGCTCGAGCTTCCCCGGCTCTGGACCCGCCATGTTCTGAACAGCGCGATCGCCGCACCCCTGTTCTCGGGTTCCGCCGCAGACGTCGGATCGGGTGCCGGGCTCCCCGGGCTGGTGCTGGCGATCGCGCGTCCCGATGTGCGCTGGACGCTCATCGAGCCGATGGAACGCCGGGTGGACTGGCTCAC
Organism: Microbacterium sp.; assembly: GCA_049654285.1. Lineage (GTDB taxonomy): Bacteria > Actinomycetota > Actinomycetes > Actinomycetales > Microbacteriaceae > Microbacterium. The sequence continues at coordinate 968 of JBASAE010000600.1, read as the reverse complement.
CGAGCAGGTGGATGCCCTGGGACTGGACAATACGACGGTGATGCGGGCCCGAGCCGAGGACGTCGGCCTCGAGTTCGATCAGGTGACCGCCCGCGCGGTCAGCGCCCTGCGCACGTTGATCCCGTGGGTGGCGCCGCTCGCGCGCGATGGCGGTGAACTGGTGCTGCTGAAGGGCCAGGGAGCGCCCGCTGAGATCGAAGCCGCGCAGAAGGCGCTGCGCAAGCACAAGGTGTCGGACGTCCGGGTCGAGGTCCTCGGCGAGGGCGTGCTCGCCGAGCCCACACGCGTCGTCCGCGGCACGGTGCGCGTCGGTCGTTGAGCACCGGCGTTCCGGCGAGCTGGTGGTTTCGTCTCGCTGTGCTCACTCATCCACCGGGGCGTGATGGTTCCGGTCATTGAGCGAGGAGTGCGGCGCCGCGACGAAGTGAGGGTCTATCGCGATGTTTCACGTGAAACGTTGCTGCAGGCGGTCACCATGGGACGCCAGGTCTGAGGCCACTCGCACCGTCGGATACATGACCGGGTGCACCGACATCCTCCGATGCGTTGACGGGATAGTCTGCGTCGGCAGTACGAGCGATCTTCCTCGCATCATGGATCAGCATGACGCAGGGGAGGGGAGTGCTTAGATCCGGTGCCGTCTTCCTGTTCAGCGGGTGTGGCGCAACGAGTTCGCGCGAGTCGATGAGGCGTTTGCCTGGGAGAAGCACCTCCAGGGGCGGAGCCATGCCAAGCGCGCCGCGTTCATCGCAGGTGGGATCGATGCGGTGAAGGGCTGGAGTGCCGCGGAACCTGACGTCGCCTGAGTGAATCCGGCCCGGTCGGCTCCCTGGGTGATGGCTTCCTCTCGCTGTGCTTGCTCAAACCACCGTGGAATGGGACCTCCGATCGTTGAGCGCGGAGGACGAAGGCCGACGAGGCGAAAGACCGAGCGCCCGCACAGGGAGGTCAGCGGTTTCGTCTTACTG
>JBASAE010000599.1:0-7207 GCA_049654285.1 Microbacterium sp. | reverse complement strand
CCTGATCGGTGTCGGTGTCGGCGTCGGTTCCAGCTCCTGGAACGGCGTGGCGTTCACGACCAGGTAGCAGTCGATGCCGAACTCGCGGCGATACTCATCGACGATCCCCTGACCGACCGTGCTCACTGCGGCTGTCTTGCGGACGTGCTTCTTCAGGATCCAACGGAAGTACCCCCCCTCTACGAGACGCCAGCGCAATGAGTGCTCACCTTGGCGAGGAGCATACTCGTGCAGGTCGACCAGGACTCCGAACCGAGAGTCGAGTCGTCGTGCGACGGGAACCGTCGAGACATCGTGCGCGATGATCAGATCCCAGTGGTGAGGCGACAGACGCTTGTAGGCCGCGGTGTTGCGGGGGAGAAGTCGCGACAGCAGGCGGTACTGCCGGAACAGGATGAGCAGCGAGTACACCCCTCGAATCGAGAGCAGTCCATGAGATGTGGGCAGGGACTCCAGCTCGATGTGCTCGAGGTCGTGGAACGGGGCCGGCCCGAACCCCGCCGTCGTCACCTCGTGGTCGTGACGGAGCAGCTCGACCTGCTTCAGCGCTCGGGGCTCCCGGTTGATCGGGGTGAACGTGAAGACCAGAATACGCTTGCGCTTTTGGCCTGGCATGTCAGCTCCTCTTCGTGGCATCTCCGCCGGGTCGGAGCGATCGGATTTCAGCGGGGGATGGGTAGGTGATGAGCACGGCGCGGTGCTTCCCGGTCATCACGAACATCGTTCCGGCCGCGACCGCGGAGGCCCCGGCATCCAGCGCGGGGGCGAGATCGGCGACCGAACCAGCGCCGCCGAGGGCGATCACCGGGATCGTCACAGCTTCGGCCACGCTCTGGATGAGCTTCAGATCAAAGCCGGACCGGCTGCTCTCCCGGTCGATGGACGAGATCATCACTTCACCCGCGCCGTAGAGCTGCGCCCGAGCGGCGGCATCGGCGGGGGTGAGTCCGGTCTTGCGCGAGGCGCGGGACGAGTACGTGTCCCAGCCTCCGGTGAGCTTGCGCTTCGCATCGACACTGACGACGGTGCTCGACGCTCCGAGCGCCTCGGAGACCTCGGTGATCACGTCAGGCCGCGCGAACGCGGCGGTGTTGAGGACCACCTTCTCGATGCCGATCCCCGTGATGCGCCTGGCCTCGTCGGCGGAGGCCACACCGCCGCCGTATCCCACCGGCATGAACGCCTCGCTCGCGATCTCCTCGATGAGCGTGTAGTTGACGCCCGTGCCCTTGACCGACGCGTCGATGTCGCAGATGAGCAACTCGTCGACCTGCTTCTCGTTGAAGATGCGCACGGCGTTGATGGGGTCTCCGACATAAGTGTCACCGGCGAACTTGACAGGCTTCACGAGGTAGCCGTCGCTGACCAGGAGAACGGGGATCACCCGTGGGAAGAGGCTCATAGCGTCGCGAAGTTCTTCAGGATCGTCATGCCGAACGTGTGGCTCTTCTCGGGATGGAACTGCGCGCCCATGACGTTTCCGGCGCGGATCATCGAGGCGAACGTGCCGCCGTAGTCCGTCGTCGCGAGGGTATGCTCCGCATGCTCCGGTACGACGCGATAGCTGTGCACGAAGTAGAACCGGCTGTCGTCCGGCAGCTCGGCGACCAAGGGGTCGTCACGCACCGGTGTCGCGAAGTTCCAGCCCATGTGAGGTACTCGGATACCCGTCGATTCATCGAAACGCGTGCTGCGGCCGGGGATGAGACCGAGCCCGCCCTGCGCGCCTTCATCGCTGGCGTCGAGGAGCAGTTGCATGCCGAGGCAGATGCCCAGCAGTGGGCGACCCGTCTCGGCGAAGTTCCGCAGTGCGTCGAACAGACCGGCGCCCTTCAGACGTGCAACGCCCGAATCGAATGCCCCGACGCCGGGGAGGAGCACCTTGTCGGCACCGGCGATGTCGGCGGCGGTGCGCAGCTCAACGGTCGGAGTGCCGATGCGCCCCAGCATGTTGCGCACCGAGCCGAGGTTCCCCAGTCCGTAGTCGACGATCCCGACGGTCACGCGGCCTTCTTCAGCCCGAGCGCCTTGAGGATGTTCACCGGGACCCGCAGCACGCTGATGAAGAGATTCCATGACTTCTCCGAGTTCGGATAGTCGGTGTAGTCCTTCGGGGCGAGCGCGAAGGTCGCTTCGAGCTCTTCGGTCGACACGCCGAGCTTCTTCGCGATGAACTCGTGGTCCTGACGGCGCAGCTCATCGGGGTAGTTCTCGGTCTCCATCAGGCTGAGCGCATCGTCGCGCGTCAGCTGGCGGGAGACGATCAGCGACGAGTAGTGCGCCAGACGCTTGTCGAAGCCGAACTTGTGCGGCAGATAGTAGCCCTGGAAATAGCGGGTGAAAACCGATTCGTAGTGCTTTCCGCCGTAGTCGCGCCAGCCGACGCGCTCAGCGATGGCTGCCTTCGCATCCTTGTAGACGTAGGGCATGAGATTGAGCGGTCGCTCGGTCTTGATGCCACGGATGAACGGATACCAGATCAGGCGTCTGAACCGGCCCATGATCGGGTACGTCTTCAGCTTCACACTGCCGAAGCGCCTCTGAATCGCCTTGAGGTGACGCGCGTCATCCGAGGTGTATCCCCAGGCGGCGGGGAGGATCGACTCGCTGGCGTAGTTCGATCCGGACAGGATGTACTTGATGCCGTACTTCTTCGCCTGGTTGAAGGCGACCCAGCCGAATGCGTGGTCCGTCGGGATGTCGCAGTTCGCCACCGAGGCCTTGAAGAACGAGAGCTGGAGGTCTTTCATCTCCCGCCAGTCGACGACATGCGTGTAGAGGTCGACACCCGTGGCCTCGATGAGGTTCTGGATGTTGCCCGCGGCGAGCTCGGAATTCCAGCCGCTGTCGAAGTGCACGGCGAGCGGGCGGAGGCCGAGGTCGACGGCGCGCATCAGCAGGTAGGTGCTGTCCACACCACCGGAGACGCCGATGATGCAGTCATAGGGCTTGCCCTTGCCGGACCTCTTGATCTTGGCGACGAGTGCCGCCAGCTCAGGCTCAGCGGCGCCCGACAGGGCCCGGTCGACGACCTTGCCCATGTACTCGTCGTAGTTGCGGGCGTAGTTGCAGACGCCATCGGCATCGAAGACGATGCCCGGGTCCGTCGTGTCCATGATGGTGCGCGTGCACCGCTGATAGGGACGTGTTTCACCCGTCATCCGGGTTTTCCTCCAAGGAGTGGTCTGGCCGGCTCATGCCGCGTCACGCCGGGCGAAGCCGGGCACATCACAACTCTTCACGATACCATCGGGGGTTGTGTCAGAGACTCAGCGAGCGCACAGCCAGATCCGACCGCAGATCCTCAGCATCTCCTTCTCTCCGCTCGATCGCGATGCTCGAGTGCTCAGGCAGATCAGCGTGCTCGGCGAGTTCGGCGACGTGACCACGATCGGGTACGGTCCTGCGCCCAGGGGCGCCACGCGACATATCGAGGTTCCGGCCGGGTCGCCTTCGCTGCCGCAGACCCCCGCGGGCGTGCTCAAGCTGGCCGCGCGTCGGCACTCCGCCGCCGAGCTCGCCGCTCCCGCACTCGCTGCGGCACGCGACATGCTCGCGGGAGAGCGGTTCGACCTGGTCGTCGCGAACGATGCGCGCGCTCTGCCCGTCGCATTCGCCGCGGCCGGAGACGCACCGGTCTGGGCAGACCTCCACGAGTGGGCGCCGGAGGAACAGTCCCACATCCTGAGCTGGCGGCTGCTCGTCGCCCCGTTCATGACCTATCTGTGCCGCACGTACCTGCCCCGCTGCGCCGCGGTGAGCACGGTGAGTCCCCTCATCGCGAAGCTCTATGACCAGGAGTTCGGTGTCTCGGCGGAGGTGGTGCGCAACGCGCGCGATTTCGTCGAGCTCTCGCCGAGCCCGATGGAGCACGGACGCATCCGCCTCGTGCACAGCGGCGTCGCGGTCCCCGAACGATGCATCGAGACCTTGATCGATGCGGCGCGCGAGCTGGACGACCGGTTCACCCTCGACTTCTTCCTGGTCTTCGGCGAGGATCACGCCTATCGCGAGCAACTGACCCGTCGCGCAGCGGGCTGCGAGCGCATCGTGTTCCATGACCCGGTCACTCCTCACGATCTGCCGGCCGCGCTGAACCGATACGACCTCGGGGTCTACCTGCTGCGACCGTCGACCACCAACCACCGGTTCATGCTGCCGAACAAGTTCTTCGATTTCGTGCAGTCGCGACTGGGCGTCGTGTTCGGCCAGGCCGTGGAGATCGACAGCCTCATCGCCGCGCACGGCCTCGGTGTCACCGTGGACGGCTTTGACGCCGGAGATCTGGTGCGCACCCTGAGGACGTTGACGGAGGGTGGCGTGCAGGCGTTCAAGCAGAACGCCGATCGAGCCGCGCACGAACTGAGCTCGGATGTCGACGCGGAGGTGCAGCGCGGCATCCTCCGACGCCTCCTGGCGTAGCCGTCAGACGAGTCCGGCGAGCGCGGCCTGGTGTGCGAAATCGGGCACAGCCGTGACGAGCTCATCGAAGGTGCCCGCTCCAACGACCTCGCCGTCACGCATGAAGAAGATCTGATCGGCACGACGGATGGTGGAGAGGCGGTGGGCGACCACGATCAGCGTGCGTTCACCGGCGAGGCTGGTGATCGACTCCGACACAGCCGCCTCCGTCTTCGTGTCGAGCGCACTGGTGGCCTCGTCCATCACGAGCACGATCGGATCGACATATAGAGCACGCGCGATGCCCAGGCGCTGCCGCTGACCGCCGGAGAGCGAGATGCCCCGTTCACCGACCTCGGAGTCGATACCGCCTTCGCGACGCGAGACGATGTCCCAGACGTGCGCTTGCCGGAGCGCGGTCTCCACCCGAGGGGCGTCGTAGTCGTCTCCCCAGGTCAGCGCCACGTTCTTGCCGATCGTGGAGTCGAACAGCGAGACGTCCTGGGGGACGTAGCCCACCCGCTCCCGCCAGGAGCGGGCCATCGTCGTCAGCGACACATCGTCGACGCTGACGACACCCTCCGTGGGCTCGAGCAGGCTGAGGATCAGGTCGACCATGGTCGACTTGCCCGAGCCGGAAGCGCCGACGAACGCCACGAAGGAGCCGAACGGGATGTCGATCGACACGTTGCGGACGGCGAGTGCGGCCTCGGGGGAGTATCGGAACGAGACGTTCTCGAAGCGCAGGTTCTTCGGCGCTTCCGGAACCGACGCACTGTCGCCTGCGGGCGCCGCGGCGATCATCCCCTCGGCCTCGGCGAGCTCGTCGAGGACCTTGCGGGGATACGGTGCCGTCGACTGCATCTGCGACATGATCGACTGAAACCGGGTGATCGACGGCGCCATCCGGAAGCCGGCGAGGCCGAACATCGCCACGCCGGTGATCGCGGCCTCCTGACCACCGAGGAGGAATCCCGCTCCACCGACCACGATGAATCCGCCGATGATCCCCGACTCCAGGACGTAACGGGGCACTTGGCCGAGGAAGTAGACGTTGGCGCGTGCGCGGGAGCTCTCGGTGCGAGTCGCCGCGACCACGTCACCCACGGTGTCTTCCTTGTTGCGGAGGCTGATCTCCTTGAGAGTCGACATAATCTCCAGGATCAGGCGCGACGTGCGGATCGAAGCCCTGAGGTTCACCTCGCCGGCTATACGGGCGTGCTTGGCGATCCAGAGGTAAAGCAGGGCGCCGAGCAGCAGGATGTACACCAATGTGATGGCGGCGATCGCCGGCTGGACGAGCGCGAGCGTGCCGACGACGACGACCAGGCTGACGGCCTCGCCCAGCAGGGTCGCGCCGGGGAGCAGGAACGAGCTGATCATCGCGTCCACGCCGCCGTCGGTGAATCGGAGCATGTCCGCGGAGTTCTTCTTCAGGCGAAGGGTCCACGGAGCGTGGATGTAGGCCCGGAAGAGACGGTCTCCCACGGCGACCTGGTACTTCGCGATGCGGCGCGTGCCCCACCACATCACCAGGGTCGAGAGCAGACCTTTGGCGATCATGAGCGCGCAGATCACCAGGATGGCGACGATCACGCCGACGCCGTCGAGCTCGCCGATCAGCGGGAGCCTCACCGGCGTGTTCGCTGCCAGGGGGCCGATCACGAGCGCGAGAAGCCCGAGCGCGGCGGCATCGAAGATCGCGAGCGAGGCGAGCAGCCACGAGTACGTGGTGACGAAGCGGCGTGCGTCTGCGGGCAGCGCATCGATGACCTCGCGGTACAGGGCGATGACGGACTTCATTCGACTCCCACTCAGGCTCACTCCGGTACCCGCGAGCCGACAGCCTGAGAGTCTATCCGGCGCGGCTGGAAGCATCCGTCGTGCTACCGTGGCGGCGGACGCCGGGCCCGCACGGCGCGTCGGCGATCCCCACCTCATGCGCATCGTCATCGTCAGCCGAATCTTCACCCCCGAGCCCGCCGCCGCCGCGTTCCTGCTGCGCGCCGTGGCCGAGGCGTTCCGCGACGCCGGCCATGAGGTGGAGGTGGTCACGACCACACCGCCGCGCGCGCTGTCGGGGGGCGACCCTCCCGGTGTGAGGGTGCGTCGAGCCTGGGCGAAACGTGATCGTCAGGGGTACGTGCGCGGTTATGTCTCGTACATGACCTTCGACATCCCGGCGTTCTTCCGGCTGCTGTTCTCCCGAGGAGCCGATCTCTATCTCGTCGAGCCCCCGCCGACGACCGGTGCGGTCGTCCGGGTCGTGTCATGGCTGCGCCGCACCCCGTACGTCTACGATGCCGCGGACCTCTGGTCGGATGCCGCCGGCGCCGTCACATCGTCCCGCCCTGTGCTCGGCGCGCTGCGGCTCGTCGAGCGGTTCGCGATGCGGGGGACCGCACACGCTTTCGCGATCTCGCAAGGGCTGATCGACCGGATGCGCGAGATCGGCATCTCCGTCCCCGCTACCCCGGTCGGTTTCGGCACGGACACCGCCGCGTTCCGATACACGCCTCAGGAACCGCCGGCTGCGCCGCTGTTCGTCTATGGGGGCTCCTACTCGGAATGGCACGGCGCCGACATCTTCCTCGACGCGTTCGCGGACGTGCGGGCGGTGCATCCCGGTGCGCGGCTGCTGTTCATCGGGAACGGATCGGAGCAGCCCCGGCTGCGGGAGCGCATCGCCGAGCAGAGGCTTGACGGCGTCGAGTTCCGTGACCCGGTGCCGCCGGACCAGCTCGCCCTGCTCCTCAGCGGGGCGACGGCGTCCCTCGCCAGCCTGAAGCCCGGCGCAGGGTACGAC
>JBASAE010000598.1:0-5871 GCA_049654285.1 Microbacterium sp. | reverse complement strand
ACGACTCGGTGAACGATCCGCGGCCGAGCACCACCTCGGTGCGGCCGTGGGAGAGGGCGTCCAAGGTCGCGAACCGCTCGTACACACGCACGGGGTCGTCGGAGGACAGCACGGTCACCGCGGTGCCGAGCCGGATGCTCTCGGTGCGGGCGGCGATCGCGGCGAGCACCATCTCCGGGGCCGACACCGCGAACTCCGCGCGATGGTGCTCCCCCACCGCGAAGTAGTCGATGCCGAGCCGATCGGCCAGCTCCGCCTGCTCCACGACGTTGCGGATGGTCTGCGCAGCGGTCAGCGGGTTGCCTGTGGCATCCGCGGAGATGTCGCCGAACGTGCCGAGACCGAATTCGATTTCCATGAGAGCCCTTTCGCATTCATACGAATGGAACGCGCGGGTCGCCCGGGCATTCCCGAACGACCCGCGCGTGCGCGATCGGCGCGTGCGTCGACCGCGTCAGCGCACCAGCGCCGACCGCAGGGTGTCCAGTCCGAGGCCGCCCAGGTCGAGCGCACGCTTGTGGAACTCCTTGATGTCGAAGCCCGCGCCGCGGGCCGCGGCGTACTCGTCGCGCACCTGCTCCCAGATGCGCTGACCGACCTTGTACGAGGGCGCCTGCCCCGGCCAGCCCAGATAGCGGTTCACCTCGAACTGGCGGAACTCGTCCGGCATGTTCACATTGCGCCGCATCATCTCCAGGGCATAGTCGTGATCCCAGACGCCAGAGCCGTCCAGGCGCGGCTTGCGCAGATGCACGCCGATGTCGAGCACGACGCGGACCGCACGCATGCGCTGCCCGTCCAGCATGCCGAGTCGATCGGCGGGATCATCGAGATAGCCGAGCTGCTCCATGAGGCGCTCCGCGTACAGCGCCCACCCCTCGGCGTGCCCCGACGTGCCGGCCAGCAGACGGCGCCAGCTGTTCAGCTCGGCGCGGTTGTAGGTCGCCTGCGCGATCTGCAGGTGATGTCCGGGCACGCCTTCGTGGTACACCGTGGTCAGTTCGCGCCAGGTGTCGAACTCGGTGACGCCCTCGGGCACCGACCACCACATCCGTCCGGGGCGGGAGAAGTCGTCTGTGGGGCCGGTGTAGTAGATGCCGCCCTCCTGGGTGGGGGCGATCATGCACTCCAGGGCACGGATCTCCTGGGGGATGTCGAAGTGCGACGCGCCCAGCTCCGCGATCGCGCGGTCACTGGTCTCCTGCATCCAGCGCTGCAGGGCCTCGGTGCCGTGCAGCTTCCTGTCCGGATCCTGCTCGAGATGCGCGACCGCCTCCGCCACGCTCGCACCGGGCAGGATCTCGTTCGCGATCGCCTCCTGCTCGGCGATCATGCGGGAGAGCTCTTCCCGGCCCCACTCGTACGTCTCATCGAGGTCGATGTCGGCGCCGAGGAAACGGCGGGAGTTCAACGCGTAGAGCTCGCGGCCCACCGCGTCGTCCTCGGACGCCGCCGGCGCGAGCTCGGTCTGCAGGAACGTGCGCAGCGAGTCGTATGCGACGCGGGCGGCTCCGGCGTGGTCCGAGAGATCGCGGGCGAGGGACGCCGGCAGCTGGCCGTCCTCGGAGCTCGCGGAGGCCACGAACTCGGTGAAGAACCCGTTGTCGGCGGTGTACCTGGTGATCTGCGACGCCACCTCGAGCACCTGGCGCCGAGCCGGGACCACGCCCCGCCTGACGCCTTCGCGGAGGGTCTCGACGTACCCGGCCAGCGCCGCGGGGATCGCGGCGAGCCGGCGGGACACCACGCCCCAGTCGTCGACCTGCGCGGTGGGCATGAGATCGAACGCCTGCCGGAAGTCCTGGGCCGCCGAGGCGATCACGTTCAGGTCGCGCAGGTGCCACTGCGCGTCGTGAAGCTCGAGGTCGAGTCGCAGCTGGCTTCCGAGATCGGCCTGGGTGACCTCGTCGACGGGGTCGACGGGCTCAGCCGCCTCGAGCGCCGCGAGCGTGCGCCGGGTGGCCTCGACCGTGCGCTCGTGCCCCTCCGGGCTGAGGTCGTCGAGTCGGTCGTTCGCCTCGTTGCGCCCGATGTACGTGGCCAGGATCGGCGACAGGTCGACGAGGTCATCGACCCACCGCTCCGCGACCCGATCGATTCCGGTGGGGGTACGAGCATCAACAGTCATGGATTCGAGCCTAATCGCCGGGACCGGGACGCGCGGCTAGTGCGCGGCCTCGTTCCAGTTCTGTCCCCGGCCGACCTGCACGTCCAGGGGGACGGCGAGGTCGGCCGCGCCGCCCATGCGCGCCCGGACGATCGCCTCGACGTCGTCCCACTCCCCCGAGGCCACCTCGACGACGAGCTCGTCATGGATCTGCAGCAGCACCCGGGAAGCCAGGTCGCGTGCGGACAGGTCGTCATGGATGCGGAACAGCGCGATCTTCATGATGTCGGCCGCGCTGCCCTGGATCGGCGCGTTCAGCGCCGCCCGCTCGGCGTTCTCGCGGAGCACCCGGTTGGGACTCGAGAGGTCCGGGAAGGGGCGGCGCCGACCGAAGATCGTCTCGGTGTAACCGACCTCCTTGGCCGCCATGACGGAGGCGCGCAGGTAGTCGCGCACCGCGCCGAACCGGGCGAAGTACTCGGTCATGAGCTGCTTCGCCTCGCTCTGCTCGATGCGCAGCTGCTTCGACAGGCCGAAGGCGCTGAGGCCGTAGACGAGGCCGTACGACATCGCCTTCACCTTGGTGCGCATCGCCGAGGTGACGTCGGCGGGATCGACCCCGAACACCCGTGCTCCCACGAAGCGGTGCAGATCCTCGCCGGTGCGGAACGCCTCGATGAGTCCTTCGTCACCGGACAGATGCGCCATGATGCGCATCTCGATCTGCGAGTAGTCGGCGGTCAGCAGGGTCTCGAAACCCTCACCCACCTGGAACGCGCTTCGGATGCGACGCGACTCCTCGGTGCGCACCGGGATGTTCTGCAGGTTCGGATCGGTGCTGGAGAGCCGTCCGGTCTGACTCCCCGTCTGCACGTACGTGGTGTGGATGCGATGATCGGCGCCGATCGCGGTGTCGAGCGACTCGATGATCTGACGCAGCTTGGTCGCCTCACGATGCTGCGAGAGCTGTTCCAGGAACGGATGCGGGCTCTGCTCCTGGAGGTCGGCCAGGGCCGCGGCGTCCGTCGAGTAGCCGGTCTTGGTCTTGCGGGTCCTGGGCAGCTGGAGCTCGTCGAAGAGGACCTCCTGCAGTTGCTTCGGCGACCCGAGGTTGACCTCGCGGCCGATCGTCGCGAACGCCTCCTGCGCGATGCCGTCGGCGCGCGACCCGAGTTCCGCGGAGAACGTCGCGAGCACGTCGTGCGACACCGCGACGCCGGCGAGCTCCATGTCGGCGAGGGTGAGGAGCGTCGGCAGCTCGATGTCGGTCAGCACGGACGCCACCGGCTCCGGCACCTCCTCCCGCAGCGCCGTCGTGGTGCGCAGCGTGAACCATGCCTCCTGGGCAGGAGTCGCGCCGTCCACCTCGGGCACGAGCTGCGAGGGGTCGGACTCGGGAAGCCTCTCGCCGAGGTACCGCTCGACCAGGTCGCCGAGGGTCTTGTCCGGGAAGCTGGGGCGCAGCAGCCAGCCGGCGAGACTGGTGTCGTAGGCCAGTCCCCCAGGACGGATGCCGGCGGCACGCAACGCCTTCACCTGGGGCTTGGCGTCGTGCAGCACCTTGGGTGCGTCCGACTCCAGCCACCCGCGCAGCGCCTCGGCCGTCCGGTCGTTCCAGTCGCCCTCACGCAGCTCGGTCGCCGTCGCCACGCCGATGCGGGAGGGATGCGCTCCCGGGACCAGGGTCAACGCGACCTCGCCGTCCTGAGAGGCGAGCCAGGCGGCGAGCTCCCCGCCATCCGCCTGCACCGCATCGGGCAGCTCGACCGAGGCCGCCGTCTCGGCGTCCTCGTCGTGGGCGCCGACGGCATCGAACACCCGCGGCAACAGGGTGCGGAACTCCAGGCGCGCGAAGATGTCCCGCACGGCCTGGGCGTCGATCGGCGCTACGGCGAGATCGGCGGGTGCGACCGGCAGCTCGACGTCGACGAGCAGGCGGTTCAGCCGGCGGTTGCGACGCACGTCGTCGATGTGCTCGCGCAGGTTGCCGCCGACAACGCCCTTGATCTCGTCCGAGCGCTCCAGCAGATCGTCGAGCGAGCCGAACTGGGTGAGCCATTTCACCGCGGTCTTCTCGCCCACCTTGGGCACGCCGGGAAGGTTGTCGCTCGTCTCTCCGACCAGCGCCGCGATGTCGGGGTACTGCGCGGGACGCACGCCGTAGCGCTCCTGCACGGCGGCCGGGTCGTAGCGCTTCAGCTGCGAGACGCCCTGCACCGAGGGATACAGCAGGGTCACGTCGTCGGTGACGAGCTGGATCGTGTCGCGGTCGCCCGAGACGACCAGCACCTCGTAGCCCTGCTCGGCCCCCTGGGAGGCGAGCGTCGCGAGGATGTCGTCGGCCTCGACGCCCTCCTTCGTGAGCACGGGGACGGACATCGCCGCGAGGCAGTCCTGCAGCAGCGGGATCTGCCCGCGGAACTCCTGGGGGGTCTCGGAGCGGGTCGCCTTGTACTCCGGGTACTCATCGGTGCGGAAGGAGTGCCGTGAGGTGTCGAACGCGACGGCCAGATGCGTGGGCTGCTCGGCCTTGATCAGGTTCACGAACATCGACAGGAAGCCGTAGATCGCGTTGGTGTGCTGTCTGTCACGGGTGGTGAAGTTCTCGACCGGGAGGGCGAAGAACGCACGGTAGGCGAGCGAATGGCCGTCGACGACCATGAGGGTAGGCTTTGCGGAGTCCGTCACCCTGCCAGCCTAACGATGGCGGCGGACACTCGCCGAGGAGGATACGTGAGCGACGACGCTGTTTCACCGGGCCTGGCATGGGCGACCCAGCGCGGCATGGGGGCGCTGGCCGAGAAGATGGGCATCGAGTTCACCGAGTTCGGGATCGAGCGCAGCGTCGCCACGATGCCGGTCGAGGGGAACACCCAGCCCGTCGGCCTGGTGCACGGCGGCGCGTACGTGGTGCTGGGCGAATCCCTCGGATCGATGGCGGCCAACCTGCACGCGGGGCCGGGGAGGCTCGCGGTCGGGGTCGACATCAACGCCACGCACACGCGGTCCGCGACCAGCGGCACCGTCACCGGCGTGTGCACACCGCTGCACCTGGGGCGCAGCATCACCGTGCATGAGATCGTCGTGAGCGACGATCAGGGACGTCGCTGCTCGACCATCCGCATCACGAACATGATCAAGGACTTGCCCGCCTGAGCGGTTCCGTCACGCTCCGTGCTGGTCCCGCAGGATGCCCAGCACCTCCGACAACTGCGTGTCGATCCCGTCGAGTCGCGTATCGATCCCCTCGAGTCGCGTGTCGATCCCGTCGAATCGCCCATCGTGAGCGGCCAGAGTCTCCTGGATGTGCGTGAGCGATTCGTAGACCTCGAGAATGTCGTTGGCGTTCTGCTCGTCTCGGCGCTTCAGCTCGGCGATCACGGTCGTCATAGCAGCGACTCTAACCCGCCGGCGAGGCCGTCAGATCCGAGTTCCCAGGATCTGTGGACAACTCATCGAGGGCGTCGAATGTGGAGGACTACTTCTTGGGCGCGAGCTGTTCGATGATCGCCTTGGCGACGTCCTGCATGGTCAGGCGGCGATCCATCGACGCCTTCTGGATCCAGCGGAACGCCTCCGGCTCGCTGAGCCCCATCTTCTCGTTCAGCAGGTCCTTGGCGCGATCCACGAGCTTGCGGGTCTCGAACCGCTCGACCATGTCGGCGACCTCGGCCTCGAGCGTGATGATCTGCTCGTGCCTGGCCAGCGCGATCTCGATCGCCGGAAGCAGGTCGTTCGGGGTGAACGGCTTGACCACGTAGGCC
>JBASAE010000597.1:0-6573 GCA_049654285.1 Microbacterium sp. | reverse complement strand
ACGCTGCGCCGGGATCGAGAAGCCCTCGTCGCGCCCGCCCTTCGCTGCCTGTTCCTTGGTGGAGACGCGTTGGTAGTTGTTCGGCGAGATGCAGGACGAGCGCGACGAGACGGTCGGTGTCCGGGTTCCTCGCCTCTTCTGAAAGACGTGTGTAGGTCGCGTCGCTCGCGTTGAGCAGAAGGAATCGGTTCGCGATGCTCGACCTCGGTCGACAGTCCGCGCTGATGCTGACAGAGCGATAGGTTCGTTCGGCGCGTTCGCTTCTGCGTTTCGCGCGAGTCATCGGGCACCACAACATCAACTCAGACGCCTTGGCGTTGGAGGCTTTGTGTGCGTGAGACATGTTGAGTAGATCCCGGTGCGTGGGAAGAGTTCAACTGCTTCGATACTGACGACGTGGAGTGTCATGTCTGCTTGCATGCAGGCGTGAGAGTGCCTGATCTGTATCCCATCTCGTGCCATCGCTGAGAGTCGCGACGATAGAAAACTTCAAAACAGTTGATGTCGCTGATCACTGATACACTTGAGGTGTGGAATCGATGAGAGGAGAGGTCTGATGGGTTTCGAGGTCTTCGACAAGCGCATGGCACCCCTGGCTAAGGCGCCGAGCGTAACCATTCAGAAGCGAGGGATCTTTTCGATCAACAGGGTTGCCCACAAGCTCATCGGTGAGCCGGAGACCGTTGAGCTCTTGTTCGACAAGGAGAATCACATCATCGCGTTGAGGCCATCGAAGGAGCCGCACGCGTACTCAATCCGACCTCAGTCGGCTCGTGACACGGGTCAGGTCATCCTCTCGGCTACCGCTTTCACGCAGTACTACGACATCGACACTCGCGTGAGTCGGAGATACAAGCCCTACGAGCAGGAGGGGATGCTCTGTATCGATCTTGACGGGCCGAGTGCCGAGGTTCGCGGCAACAGGGCAAAGCGGGAAGATGCTCCGGACTCAGAGGGGCCGGATGCAGACTAGCGCGAGAAGACTCTGGCCTGACTTCGTTGGCGCGAAGTCAGGCCAGTACCGGCCCGAGGACGCGGTGACGACTTGGACAGTCATCACTAGCGTACCGGAGTTGAAGGAGACGACAGGTCTCCGCTCCTTCCTCGGGCCTCTACCCAAGGAAGGAGGGCACTATGCCCGCCATCACCGAGTACTACGGGATCTCTGAACCCGTACCGTTCATCGATGTCGAGGTCACGGCTGACAACCGCCTCTACGTCGATCCCCACGCGATCCGGTTGCGTAAGTCCGGGCAACCCTTCGCCGACCGTGCACTTCTCTGCCTGGACACGTTCACCGAGCAGGTGACGGACAGCATCCTTCAGGGAACTCCTGCGAGCCTTCGTCGAGGCGAGCAGATCCTGCAGCGGTTCGTAGAGCCCTGGGAGACTCGGCTCGGGATGTCCCGCCGCGGCTTTCACGGACACGGCGGCGGGGACACCGTCGGAACGTGGATCTGGGACGTCTTGACCGACGACGTGGAGGCTTTGGTGCGCATTGGCGTCTTGAAGCAGATCGAGGATCTCCCGCTCTTCGTCGAAGGCGTGGACCGCGACATCACGTCGGACATCACCACTCGCATTATCTTCGATGCGCTCGTCAAGTTCACTGCGCAGATGTTGGTGCAGTATCCCGAGTTCACCGGAGGTGAGCATCAGGTCGGTACGTTCACCAAGCAGATCTGGAGCACGGACGCGTTGGACTGGGTTGACCTAGAAGTGACTCTGCCGGTTGCGGACGGCAAGGCGCTCCTGCTCGTACCGGCCGGATGGGCTCGTCCTACCCTCCTTATGTCCGCGGGGCGTTACTACGAGACGAGCGTGCTCACGTTCGCTCAACTCGAGCAAGCCGTAGTGGGCTCGGACGGCAAGCTCATCAAGACTCCCAAGGATCGACTCAAGAAGCAGACGGGGCTCGGCCGTGGTCGCAGCACCAACTTGGCTGTCACGATGAAGGCGTTCGAGAAGGGCGAGGACCTTTTGGCTGCTTTCAAGGCCTTCGTACTTGGTCGTCTCGACAAGAACGAGCCGGAAGACAAGGCAGCGTGACGTCGGTGGGGACGCACCTGAACGTGCGTCCCCACCGATCCTGCCTAGTGGATCGAGGGTCGGTGTTGCGCTCAGCGCAAGGGTATGTACATTGCGGAGCCGCTGACCTCGGTTCCTGCTACACTGGCTCCATCACGATCGGCCCGCTCGCCTCATGGCTCGGGCCGATTTTCTTTTCCCGGAGGTGCCAATGGTGGACTACGCCAAGCCGTGGCTGCCTGTCGATGCTCAGATCGACAAGCTCGTCGCGCGTGGGGTCGTGATCGCCGACCGCGCCGGAGCAGCGAAGCTTCTGCGAACCGTTGGCTACTACCGACTGACGGGATACCTCTATCCGTTCCGTACCTCTGAGCGGTATACCGACGAAGACGATCGTGAGCGCACGCGTGTCCTGAACAGATATCGCGAAGGCACGTCTATCGAAGACGCTGCTCGGCTCCTCGACTTCGACCGCGAACTTCGTCTGCTCGTGCTCGACGGGGTCGAACGGATCGAGATCGCGTTGCGCACCCAAATCGGCCACACAGTCGGACGAGCCGGACCGTTCGCTCACCAGGGCACCTCCACGTTCATCTCAGCATTCACCGAACCACACACCGACGCCACGACAGGGCTGACCTCGCCCAGCCGACTGGACGACTGGCTCACGCGAGTTCAAGAGCGCCGAGACAGCTCCGATGAGGCGTTCGTTGCGCACTTCCGAGCGAAGTACGACGATCAGATGCCGATCTGGGCACTCACCGAACTCCTTGAGCTCGGACACCTCTCTCGTCTGTATGCCGGTCTGCGCAATGACCTCGCGACCGAGATCGCCACCGCATTCAACGTCCCGACGAAGCGACTAATGGAGAGCTGGATCGCGACGATCAACTACGTCAGGAACATCGCAGCCCACCACGCTCGACTCTTCAACCGAAAACTCGTCACAGCACCGAAGCGACCGAAGCCCGGTCAGGTTCCACTCCTGACCCATCTCAGCGAGCCAGGCGCTCCGAAACAGTTTGGCTCCTACAACGCGCTCGCTGTTATGGCCTATCTCCTGCGCACGATCGACCCAGGCGGCGACTGGGCGTTGCGCGTCACGACCCGTCTTCGCGCATTCCCGACGAACGCGGTCCTTGACGTCGGATCGATGGGAGTCGCTCCGGGCTGGCTAGACGAGGATCTCTGGCACATTTGACCGCGCGCATATCGAGTTGAGCTACTGCGTCTTCTCCCACACCGTCATGCGGCTCACCTCGAACCGCCGGGCGATCGACATGACACTCTCCCCGCTGTCGCGGGCAGTTTGAATCGCGTCTATCTGGTTGCGGTCAGAGGCGTTCGACTTCGTCTCTTTGGTTCCGTCACTGCTCAGACGAGCCCAGAATCGGCCGCAGAGCCCGTCGACCCGAGACCCCGTTTCGCCAGTTCCCACAAGGCTTCCAGCCGCTCAACCCGCTTCAGCGCATGTGATTGGAGTCCGCCAACGTCCACAATCGAAGACGTACAGCTGATGTCAGCGATGGCCGGGCTGCGTCCATGACAGCCGGCCGGTGCCGACCTCCTGGGCGAGGTTCGCGACCCACGCTCGTTCGGCGACGAGCATCGCACGACGGTACTCGTCCTCGATGACGAACACCCGTTCCAGCTCGTACTCCTCGCGCACCTTCTCCGGCTGCACGGCGGCGAGTATCGAATCCAGGACGCTGAGGCGTTCATCGAGCAACGAGACCAGGTGCGCCGGGGCGATCAACGGCAGGCAGGAGAGCGCAGCGGCGAAGGACGGGTACTCGTTCCGCGGACGGCTCAGGGTCTCGGACAGCCAGGAGAGCAGCACGTCACGTCCTGCCTTCGTGTTCCGGTAGACGACACGGGAACGGGAGGCGTCATCGGGGACGGGCACGATCAGGCCGTCGCGCTCCAGTCGGGTCAGGACCTGATGTATCGAGTTCCGTGAGGAGACGTTGACGACCACGTCCTTCTCGCGCTGGCGGATGAGCTGCTGCATCCGGTACGCGTGCATCGGCGCTTCTTCCAGCAGGGTCAGCACGATCATCGCGAGCGGTGAGCGGCCGGGTTGTGGTTGTGCCATACCGGTCTCCTCTCGAGGATGTCCGCACCGGTTGACAGTCATACTATTGCTAGTCATAATATGACTATGACGCGAGCATTGATCATCGGGAGCGGGATCGCGGGCCCGGCGGCCGCACTGGCCTTCGCCAAAGCCGGAGTGGAGGCGAGGATCTTCGAGAAGCACCCACGCCCCGCGGATGAAGCCGGGGTGTTCTTCACCCTCGGGTCGAACGGGCTGGACGCCCTCGCCACGATCGGTCTGCAGGACGCCGCCCTCGCCCACGGGTTCGCCACTCCCGCGATCGAGCTGCGCAGCGGCACCGGGAAGCCGCTCGGCGTGAGCCGCATCGGAACGGCCAGAGCCGACGGGACCACGAGCCAGACGATGCGGCGGGCCGACCTCTACGCCGTCCTCCGGGATCGGGCCGTCGCCCAGGGGATCCCCCTCTCCTACGGCAAGGAGCTCGTCGACGCGGTCGACACGGGAGACGGCGTCGTCGCGACGTTCCGCGACGGGACGACGGCCCAGGGCGACATCCTCGTCGGATGCGACGGCGTCCACTCGCCGACGCGCAGGCTCATCGACGTCGACGCGCCGGCACCCGTGAGCGCGGGGCTGATCAACTACGGCGGGTACACCTCCGGTGTCGCCGTCGACACCGATCCGGGAACCTTCCGCATGATCTTCGGCGCGCAGGCGTTCTTCGGGTACGCGGTCGCTCCGGACCAGACCGTCTGGTGGTTCGTGAACGAACCCACCGACGTGCTCACCGCGGCATCCCTCCCGGCTCGCAGCGCCTCCGAGCTCCGCCGGCATCTGAGCGGCCTGTTCCGAGGTGACTCCGGACCCGCCGCTGAGTTGATCGCCGCCGCGCACGACCTCGCGCGGCCGACACTCACGCATCTTCTGCCGCATCTCCCCCGCTGGCACCGCGGACGCATGGTGGTGATCGGCGACGCCGCCCACGCGCCGTCGCCGAGCTCCGGGCAGGGCGCATCCCTGTCGATCGAAGACGCCCTCGTGCTCGCCCAGTGCGTGCGTGACATCGGTGCGACACCGAGCGCACTCGAACGGTTCGAGACCATACGCCGCCCCCGCGTCGAACGCATCGTCAAAGCCGCAGCGCGCGTCAACAGCAACAAGGCGGCCACGGGCCTCGCACGGCGCATGCGCGACCTGGTGCTGCCCGTGGTGCTGCGGCTCGGCGGAACGACCGGCGTCGAGGAGACCTATGGCCACCACATCGACTGGGAGCAGTCGCGATCGCTGTCGGCGGGCCCTCGATAGCGAACCGGGGCGCCATCGAGCGTGCTCGGACCGTCAGACGCTCCAGTATTGGTTCTTATTTCTGAAGCGTTATTGAGTCGTGGCGATGATGCGGCTCGTCTGTTCCCCATCTCCGACGAGGCGACCGGCTGTGGGATAAAACCCCTATTTACCTGGTTATTTATTGAATCACTGCCCATGATCCTCCTCTGCGGCGAGGATGTCCTTCTCGCCGAAACACTCGCATTCATCGTTCGTGGTTGACACTCCAACTCCAGAAAGCTAATCTGAAGTTGAAGCGCACTTCGGTGAACCCGACGTGCGCGGCTCACCGAACAGAACCTCGGAGGATCGATGGCGACGGCAGACCGAGACATCTTCGTCAAAGCGCGTTTCGTGTACGCGTCCCTGCCGAAGGCGGAGCGTGGCGCGGCCGATGTGCTGTTCGACGAGGGCACGGCGGCGGCGGCCTACACGCTCGCCGAGTACGCCCAGCGCGCCAACTCGTCGGAGTCGTCCGTGATCCGTTTCTGTCGTCGCATCGGAGCCGCCGGCTACGCCGAGTTCGTCGAGCTGCTGCAGGCGGCCACGGAACCGCCCGAGGGTCGCGGTGCGTTCCGCGTCGCCGCGAACGATGATGTGAAGACGGTGTTCTCGAAGGTGGCGCGCAACTACACCGACACCCTCGCCGACACGCTGGCGCTTTTCACGCCGGAGTACGAGCGTGCTCTGGAGGCCGTTCGTGGTGCCCGCACACTGCACTTCTTCGGCATCGGCGATGCGAACCTCGTGTGCCAGGCCGCGCAGATGAAGTTCGCACGCGTCGGCAAGGCGTCGACGTCGTACAGCGACACGGCGCTCATCCTCGCGGCAGCGAGCCTCACCGAGCCCTCCGACGTCGTCGTCGTCGTGTCGTTCTCCGGCCAGACCAAGCTGCTGGCCGATGCCGCCAAGCTGGCGAAGGACAACGGATCGACCGTGATCGCGATCATCCACAACGGCAAGAGCAAGCTCGCCAAGCTCGCCGACATCCGGCTGTTCACCGCGACGACGGATGTCACCCCCACGCACGATGAGATCGCACGGCGCATCGCGGAGTTCGCGATCATCGACACGCTCTACATGTCGATGATCGCCCGCGATCAGCACATCTACGGACCGCGCGGCGAGAAGTCGCTCGAAGCGATCGAGGCCTACAAGTG
>JBASAE010000596.1:0-5075 GCA_049654285.1 Microbacterium sp. | reverse complement strand
GACGTGGCCCGCCGAGAGCGCGGCGGCGACGGCCCTGCGGGCCCCGTCCTTGGCCGGGGCGGCGACGGCGTCCTCGAGGTCGAGGATCACGAGGTCGGCCCCCGAGGCGGCGGCCTTGCCGAATCGGTCCGGGCGGTCGCCGGGCACGAAGAGGGCGGTGCGGGCGGGAGTGCTCAGGGAATCGTTCACGTCTCTCCGGGCGGTTCTGGCCGCGTGGATCGGACGCCGCGGAGCGGTGCCGGCGGCTTCTCTTACATCGGCGAGGGTTTTTGAGTACTGTATACGGTATTGACCAAGGAGGGTATGGATGACCAACGCCAGCAAGACACTGCAGCAGCACCCCTCTCTTGCCGTCGCCGCGCAGGACTGGATCACGAACGAGATCTTGGCCGGTCGCATCCTGCCCGGCCAGAGACTCGCCGAAGAGCCGCTCGCGGAGCAGATGGGGATCAGCCGATCGCCCGTGCGCGAGGCGCTGCGGTCCCTTGCGAGCAAAGGGCTGATCGTCGTCGAGCCGCGCCGCGGCGCGTTCGTCGCAGAGATCGA
The DNA here is from genome assembly GCA_049654285.1 of Microbacterium sp. Classification (GTDB taxonomy): domain Bacteria; phylum Actinomycetota; class Actinomycetes; order Actinomycetales; family Microbacteriaceae; genus Microbacterium. The sequence continues at coordinate 4,529 of JBASAE010000596.1, read as the reverse complement.
CGCGGATCAGGCAGCCGACCTGTACGCGTGCCGGCTGCTCATCGAGCCCGAGTGCGTCAGACAGGCGGTGGTCTCGCTGGGCGGAGAGACCCTGAGTGGTCTCGCCGACGCCTTCGCACGTATGGAGAGCGCCGTGCGGCGAGACCAAGCCGACGCGTACGTGTCGGCACTGGAGATCTACAACCGGGACCTGCTGGACGCGTGCCCCAACCGTCTCCTCCTCGGATTCGCGGAGTCGACCTGGCGGCAATCGCTGCGGTACTGGGGGCTCCTCGCCCGGCACACGCCGACGTATCTGGGAGACTCCCTCGACCGCAACACGGCGCTCCACGAGGCGGTGATGAGACGCGACGGCGACGCCGCCGCCGTCGCACTCACCCGTCTTCTGGAGTGGAGCCGCGACGAACTCGCCGGCATCATCGCCGCCTTGCCGCCCAGCGAAGCCTTGGAAGGGAAATAGCACACATGCGATTGCACGATATGAACTGGCAGGCCGTCGACGACTACCTCCGACACGACGATCGGATCGTGATCCCCGTCGGATCCACCGAGCAGCACGGTTTCCTCTCGCTCGGCACGGACGCGATCCTCGCCGAGCGCGTCGCCGTCGAAGCCGCCGAGCCACTCGGGATCCCGGTGCTCCCGGTGCTCCCGTTCGGGGTGACCCCCTATCTCGCGGCCTTCCCGGGCAGCATCACGCTGCGACTGCGCACGTTCCTCTCCGCGGTGGAGGACATCCTCGACTGCCTGGAGGGGCAGGGGTTCAGGCGGTTCGCGATCGTCAACGGCCACGGCGGCAACACCGCGGCGGCGGATCTCTGCAAGGAGTGGACGGCGAAGACGCGTCCGCACCGCGTGCAGGCCCAGTTCCTGAGCTGGTACAACGCGCCGCGCACCTGGGCCGTCGCCGAGAAGTACGAATCCGATCCGGGGCACGGCAGCTGGTTCGAGAACTTCCCGTGGACGCGCATCCCCGGCGTCGAGATGCCCGGCGGACGCAAGCCGGCCCTCGACCGCCGCAGGATCGCCCAGTTCAGCCCGGCCGACGTGCGCGAGCAGTCCGGCGACGGGAATTTCGGCGGGTCTTATGAGCTTGGCGACGATGCCATGAACGAAATCTGGGAAACGGGAGTGAACGAAGTGCGAGACATGCTGACAGACGGATGGGCCTTCTGATGATCGGGAGCGGGCTGGCGGGCAAGACCGCCCTCGTGTCCGGGACGGCACACGGCATCGGCCTCGCCATCGCGCAGGTGCTCGTCGAGGAGGGGGCCGTCGTGCACGGCGTCGACCGGCTGGTCGGAGACCCGATCGACGGCGTGACGCAGTCCGTGCTCGATGTGTCGGATGCGGCGGCGGTGACCGCGTTCGTCGAGTCGATCGGGCGCGTCGACGTGCTCGTCAACTGCGCGGGCGGCGTCGTCGGACAGGTGCACCATCCCATCGAAGAGGTCACCGACGAGCAGTGGGCGGCGGTGGTCAACGCCAACCTGACGTCGACCTTCGTGATGACGCGCGCCGTCGTGCCCGGCATGAAGGAGGCGGGCTGGGGGCGCATCGTCAACATCTCCTCCGGCGCCGGCCGCTCGGTGAGCCTCACCGGGATCCAGGCGTATGCGAGCTCGAAGGCCGGGCAGATCGGGCTCACGAGGCAGACCGCACATGAGCTCGGCCAGTTCGGCATCACGGTCAACTGCATCGCCCCGGGCTTCGTCCTGTCCAACCCCACGTCGCAGGCGCAGTGGGACAGCTACGGTCCGGAAGGGCAGGCCGCGCTCGTCAAGGACATCGCGACCCGGCGCACCGGCTCGCCGTTCGACATCGCCAACGGCGTGCGGTACTTCACGTCCGAGTGGGCCGGCTGGGTCAGTGGGCAGACGCTGTCCATCGACGGCGGCCACTCGATGTTCTGAGGCTGACGATGACACTGGCTTTCGAACCCGACGACCGTCGCTACCTCGCCGAGCTGGCCGAGTACGTCGCGATCCCCTCCGTCAGCCGCGACGCCGACGCCGACGCGATGCGTCGAGCGGCCGAATGGATCGCCTCGCGCATCGACTTCGCCGATCCGCAGATCGTCGAGACGGGCGGGCATCCGGCCGTCGTCGGCTCCTGGCTCGGCGCTCCCGGAGCCCCGACCGTGCTCATCTACGGGCACTACGACGTGCAGCCCACCGGCTCGCTCGACGAGTGGATCACACCGCCCTTCGACCTCACGCCCTACGTCGACGAGGCGACCGGCGAGGAGCGGGTGCGCGGACGCGGCGCGGCGGACGACAAGGGACCGGTGTATCTCGTCGTCGAGACGTGCCGCCAGTTCCTCGCCCAGGAGGGCGCCCTGCCGTGCAACCTCCGCTTCCTCTTCGAGGGGGAGGAGGAGATCGGCAGCCCGAACCTGGGGTCCTATGTGCGCACCCATGCCGCGGACCTGAGCGCCGATCTGGTGGTCTCGGCGGACGGCGCGCAGTGGCGGACCGACGAGCCGTCCTTGTCGATCGCGTCGAAGGGGCTCCTCGCCCTCGACATCACGGTCACCGGTGCGAACCGCGATCTGCACTCGGGCCGCTACGGCGGCACCGTCGCGAACCCGACCCACGCGCTGGCCGCTCTCCTCGCGTCGCTGCACGACGGGGAGGGGAGGATCGCCGTCGACGGCTTCGGCGACGGCATCCCCGCCCTCTCGCCGCAGCGCCTCGCCGAGATCGACGCGGTCGCCTTCGACGAGGAGGCCTACCGCGCCGACCTCGACGTCCCGGCACTGCACGGCGAGCCGGGGATGTCGACGCTGGCCCGTCTCTGGACGCAGCCGACGATCGAGGTCAACGGGGTCGCCGGCGGCGGCGCGTACACGGTCATCCCGCATGTGGCGTCGGCGCACATCACGTGCCGTCTGGTGCCGGGCCAGCGCCCCGATGCGGTCGCACGCGCACTGGACGCCCACATCCGGGCGCACACGCTGCCCGGGGTGCGGGTCGAGGTGCGGTTCGAAGACGGTGCGGTTCCCGCGTACACGATCGATCCGGGGCATCCCGGAATCCAGATCGCGCGGGACGCGCTCGAGCAGGTGTATCCGGGGGAGGAGGTGCTGCTCGCGGTCATCGCCGGCACCCTTCCGGCGACGGTCCTCTTCGAGGAGGCGCTCGGCGCGAAGACGATGTTCTTCTCCTTCGCCGTCGCCGACGAGTGGCACCACGCGCCCAACGAATTCTTCCGGGTGCGTCGTCTGCGCGAGGGGATGCGCGCCTGGGAGATCCTGCTGCGCGGGTTCGGCGCGACTGAGGGACTCGGGGACCGCAGTCTGGCCGCGGCGGAGGCGGTGCGCTGATGGCCTACACCTCTTACTCCTATCTGCCCGACGGGACGATCCCGCGCTTCGAGCTCGACCCGGAGGTCGACCGGGTTCCGCCCTACGACCTGGGTCTCACCCCGGAGCAGGCGGCCCGCGCCGCCGCGCTGCTCGAGGAGAGCCTGGTCGTCTCCCTGCACGATCATCCGACCGTGTTCCCCAAGGACGTGACGGAGATCCCCGCGTACAACCGCACCGGGCGCCAGCACACCGCCTTCGAGGGACTGCGCCGATCGGGCGTCACGGCGGTCTTCGACAACATGGCGGACGGGACGGCCTGCATCACCGGTCACGCGCCGTGGCGATGGGACGACGTCATCACCGATCTCGGGATGAGGCAGGTCGACATCGCGCATCAGGGCGATGTGGTCGTGGCACGGTCGGTCGCGGACATCGAGCAGGCGCGTCGGGACGGGACCGTCGCGATCGTCTTCGGCCTCGAGGCGGCCACGCCCATCGAGAACGAGCTCGACCGGCTCGACGTCCTGTTCGGTCTGGGGCTGCGGCAGATCGGGATCGCCTACTCCGAGTCGAACTCGCTGGGCGGCGGACTCGTCGACGGCGACGACGGCGGGCTGACCCGCTTCGGCGTCAAGGCGGTCGCCCGCATGAACCAGGTCGGCCTCGCCATCGACGTCTCTCATTCGAACGATCGCACCGGGATCGAGACCTGCGAGGCATCGGAGAAGCCGGTCTTCATGACCCACGCCGGCGCGCGCGCCCTCTGGGACATCCCGCGGCTCAAGCGCGACCCCGCGCTGCGTGCCATCGCCGAGACGGGTGGCGTCGTGGGCATCTCCGCGGCGCCGCACACGACGATCTCCTACGAGCACCGGGCGCACTCGCTCGACTCGGTCATGGATCACTTCGAGTACATCGCGGACCTCATCGGGATCGAGCACGTCGCCTTCGGGCCGGACACACTGTTCGTCGACCACGTCGGACTGCACACCCAGTTCGCGAACCTGCTCTCGGGGGCGATGGCGGCGGCACCCGAGCATCCGCGCGTGAAGTACGTGGCTGGCCTGGAGAGCATGGAGGAGTCGTTCCACAACATCACCGGATGGCTCGTCGCGCACGGGTACAGCGACGATGACATCCGTGCGGTCCTCGGCGGCAACATCCTGCGTGCGCTGCGCGAGATCTGGCCGTGAGCGGCGAGGGGTGAGGGGCCGGTCCGACC
>JBASAE010000595.1:0-1640 GCA_049654285.1 Microbacterium sp. | reverse complement strand
ACCTCGCCCTGGTTGAGGGCGAACATCGTGAAGCCCTCGAGCGACTTGTCGTAGAAGGAGTCGTCGGCAGCGGCGACATCCTCGAAGAACACGTTCGGGCTCTTGCCTCCGAGCTCCAGCGTGACCGGGATGATGTTCTGCGAGGCGTACTGCATGATCAGGCGGCCTGTGGTCGTCTCGCCGGTGAAGGCCACCTTGCGGATGCGCTTGTGCTGCGCGAGCGGCGCGCCGGCCTCGATGCCGAAGCCGTTGACGATGTTCACCACGCCCGCCGGCAGCAGGTCTCCGATCAGGTCGAACAGGAGGAGGATGGATGCCGGGGTCTGCTCGGCCGGCTTCATCACCACACAGTTGCCGGCGGCGAGCGCGGGGGCGAGCTTCCAGGTCGCCATCAGGATCGGGAAGTTCCACGGGATGATCTGGCCGACGACACCGAGCGGCTCGTGGAAGTGGTAGGCGACGGTGTTCTCATCGAGCTGGCTGATGCCGCCCTCCTGTGCGCGCAGGACGCCCGCGAAGTAGCGGAAGTGGTCGACGGCGAGCGGGATGTCGGCGGCGAGGGTCTCACGCACCGGCTTGCCGTTCTCCCAGGTCTCGGCGACGGCGATCATCTCGAGGTTCTCCTCGATGCGGTCGGCGATGCGATTCAGGATGACCGAGCGCTCGGCCGGGCTGGTCTTGCCCCAGCTCTCGAACGCCCGCCAGGCGTTCTCCACCGCGCGGTCGATGTCCTCGGCCGTGCCCCGGCCGACCTCACAGAACGGCTTGCCGTTGACGGGGCTGATGTTCTCGAAATACTGCCCCTTCACCGGTTCGACGAACTCGCCGCCGATGTAGTGTCCGTACCGGGAGCGGTACTGCGCGAGCGATCCCGGCTGACCGGGTGCGGCGTAGGCGGTGGACGTGGTCTCCTCGACGATGGTCATGGCGTCTCCTTCGACAGAAAGCTGCTGCGGTGCGGCTCGTTGGGTAGACCGTAGGCGCCGTCACGTTGCATCCGAATGCGCAACGTTGCATCGGGTTGCATCGGGTGCCCGATCCCGGCGAGCAGTGCCGGTGGTCGCCGCCGGCGCGACCACCGGCATCGATCCGGCTCAGCGACCCGCCGGCCCCTCGATCTTCTCGATCCGGCTCACCAGCCCCGCCCGCCGCGGCGAGCGCGCGGGAAGCATCTCCAGGCAGAGGCGCAGCACCTCGGCATCCTCCGCCCCTTCCGGGATGTCCGCATAGGCGAGCAGCACGTCGATGCTCGCCTCGGTGAGCATCGTCTCGCGCAGCACGCCGCGCAGGCTCTCCCGCAGCTCGACGACGCCGGGGGCCTCGGAGTCGGGCAGCACCGGGCCGCGGTAGGCCGAGAGCGCCACGCGGTGCGCGCCTCGGTCCAGCAGGGAGAGGACGTCCTGCGCATCCGTCTCGACCGCGATCGGCAGCCGGTAGGGGCGGGACTGCGGCACGAGCTCGGGCGAGACGCGCTCCAGGGTCTTGCGCAGCCGCACCATCTCGGGCCGCAGCGTGTCGGGCGACGACCCCTCGCCGTAGACCAGCTCGGCGAGCCGTTCCGCCGACAGGCCCTGCCGGTGCGTGGCCAGCATCAGCAGGATCTCGGCGTGGCGCGCGCTCAGCTCGATGAGCCGCTCCCC
>JBASAE010000594.1:0-2727 GCA_049654285.1 Microbacterium sp. | reverse complement strand
GGACTTCTCCACCCGCACCTGGCGCTTCGGCACCGCGAGTCGCAGCACGTCCGACGCCGAGCCCGCTGCCCGGTCGGCGGCGCGGCGCGCCAGCCGGTACAGCCGATCCGGGAGCACCTCGACGTCGGAGACCACCTGCTCGACCGTGGACAGCGTGCGCGCGGCGTCCTGCTCGGTGCCCAGCTCGACGATGTAGCCGTCGACGACGCGGCCCGCGGTGCGCAGGGGCACCTTGACCCGCACGCCGCAGCGCACGTCGCCGAGATCGGCGGGCAGCGCGTAGTCGAACAGTCGGTCCAGCTGCGGCAGCGGCGAGTCGATCAGCACGCGTGCGATCCGGCGCGTCCCGTCGGTCATCGGAACCCCGTCGTCGTCAGAGACCTGCGGCTCGTCGCAGCGCGTCGGCGCGGGAGGTGCCCTCCCAGGTGAAGTCCGCCAGCTCCCGGCCGAAGTGGCCGTAGGCAGCGGTCTGCGCGTAGATCGGCCGCAGCAGGTCGAGCTCTTCGATGATCGCCTGCGGGCGCAGATCGAACACCTCGGTGATCGCACGCGTGATCGCGTCGTCCGAGACCCGGCCGGTGCCGAACGTCTCGACGTAGAGTCCGACCGGACGGGCGACGCCGATCGCGTAGGCGACCTGGACCTCGAGCCGGTCGGCGAGACCGGCGGCGACCGCGTTCTTCGCCACCCAGCGCATCGCGTAGGCACCGGAGCGGTCGACCTTCGACGGGTCCTTGCCGCTGAAGGCGCCTCCCCCGTGCCTGGCGGCGCCGCCATAGGTGTCGATGATGATCTTGCGACCGGTGAGGCCGGCATCGCCCTTCGGCCCGCCGATCACGAAGGGACCGGCGGGGTTGATGTAGTAGTCCAGGTCGGCGGCGAGGTCGAGGCCGGTCTGCGCGAGGACGGGGTCGATCACGTGCTCGCGCACCAGGGACTTCAGCTCCTCCTGCGACACGTCGGGGTGGTGCTGGGTGGAGAGCACGACCGCGTCCACGGTCTTCGGCGTGAAGCCCTCGTAGCCCAGCGTGACCTGGGTCTTCCCGTCGGGTCGCAGGAACGGCAGGAGACCCGAGCGACGCACCTCGGTGAGGCGCTCGGCGATGCGATGTGCCGTCCACGCGGCCATGGGCATGAGCTGCGGGGTCTCATTCGTCGCGAAGCCGAACATGATGCCCTGATCGCCGGCGCCGAGCGCGTCGCGGGGATCGGCTGAGCCGCCGTCGCGGTGCTCGGCGGCCGTGTCGACGCCGTGGGCGATGTCGCTGGACTGCTCCCCCACCGACACGCTGATGCCGCAGGACGAGCCGTCGAACCCGGTGTCGCTGGAGGTGTAGCCGATGCGGTTGACCACGTCGCGCACGATCGTCGGGATGTCGACGTAGCCCTCGGTGCGGATCTCACCCGCGACGTGCACGAGTCCCGTGGTGACCAGGGTCTCCACGGCGACGCGCGAACCGCGGTCGACGGTCAGCAGACCGTCGAGGATGCTGTCCGAGATCTGGTCGCAGATCTTGTCCGGATGCCCCTCGGTGACCGACTCCGAGGTGAACAGACGAAGCGGGCTCATCTGCCGTGTCACTCGGCGTGACGGATGCGGAGCTTGTCCTCGTTGATCTCGTGCAGCGCGATGGTGAGCGGCTTGTCCTCGACCGAGGAGTCGACGAGCGGCCCGACGTTGTCGAACAGGTTGCCCTCGTGCAGATCGGAGTAGTAGTCGTTGATCTGACGCGCGCGCTTCGCGGCGTAGATGACCAGCTCGTACTTGGAGTCGACGCGCTCCAGCAGGTTGTCGATGGGGGGCTCGATGATGCCCTGGTTGGTACCGGCCACGGTGGGACCTCCTGATCGGGCGATGCGGCCGCCGGATGGCGATGCGTCGCGAAACGTTGGGGCAGGCGCGCGAAAGCGCTCAGCGCGCCGGTGCCGCAGACAAGTCTACGACCTCCTGCGCTGCGGTGGCGACATCGGCGTTCACGACGCGGAAGTCGAACTCGTTCTGCGCGGCCAGCTCGGTGCGTGCGGTGCGCAGTCGACGGGCCCTTTCCTCGGCGTCCTCGGTGCCGCGTCCGACGAGCCGGTTCACGAGCTCGTCCCAGGTCGGAGGCAGCAGGAACACCAGGGTCGCGTCGGGGGCAGCGGCCCGCACCTGGCGGGCGCCCTGCAGGTCGATCTCGAGCAGCACGGTCTTGCCGGCCGCCAGCGCCTCGTCGACGGGCCCACGCGGAGTGCCGTAGCGGAACGCGTTGTGCACGGTGGCGTGCTCGAGGAGATCGCCCTGCGCGATCATGCGGTCGAACCCGGCGTCGTCGACGAAGTAGTAGTGCACGCCGTCGACCTCGCCGGGTCGCGGGGCGCGCGTCGTCGCCGACACCGAGAGGTGGATCTCGGGATGGTTGTCGCGGATGTGCGCGGCGACCGTGCCCTTGCCGACGGCGGTCGGGCCGGCGAGCACGAGCAGCCTGCTGCGCCCCGAACGCGGGGCGCTGACCGGGAAGCGCTCGTCGAGGAAGCCGCGGAGCGCGGCGATCTGGCGCACGCCGAGACCGCCGAGACGCTTGACCGGCGAGATCCGCAGCTCCTCGAGGATGCGATCCCGCTTGCCTGCGCCGATCGCGGGCAGAGCCATCAGGAAGTCGGTCACACGCATCGACCCGGCGATCGAGGCCGCATCCCGGCCAGCGTCCTGCAGCACCTGCTGCGGCGTGACGACGCGCATCGCGAGGT
>JBASAE010000593.1:0-2635 GCA_049654285.1 Microbacterium sp. | reverse complement strand
CCCTGACGGCTTCGCCCTGACGGCTTCGCCCTGACGGCTTCGCCCTGACGGCTTCGCCCTGACGGCTTCGCCCTGACGGCTTCGCCCTGGCGGCTTGCCCTGGCGGGCGGTGTCCTGGCGATGGCGTGCCCTGGCGGGCGGCCGGTGAGCTCAGCCGGCGGCGTCCCGCCACGTCGTGAGGAAGGCGTGCACGTCGGCGAGCTCCGACTCGGAGATCGAGTGCGTGAGGCCCTGGTAGACCCGACCGGAGAGCTCGGCGTGGTCGGGCAGCCACTGCGCGGTGTGCGCGATCAGATCCGCGGGGATGACGTCGTCGTGCGTGCCGCGGCCCCAGAACACCCGCGGGCGTTCCTCGTGGAGCACCGGGTCGTTCGGGAGCTCGCCCGGTGCGACATAGCCGCTGAGGGCCACGACCGCACCGAATCGCGCTGGATCGAGGCGCAGGGCCTGCAGTGACACGGCAGCGCCCTGCGAGAAGCCGAGCAGGGCGACGGACGCCGCGTCCCGGGCTCCGAGGTCGAGCCAGCGCAGCAGGGACTCGGCGGCCGCCGTGATCGGTGCGGCATCGCGCGACTGCAGATCCGCGATGGGGTACCACGACCGGCCCGGCATCGGCCAGGGCGGCGCCAGCGGAGCCGCGAGCGCCGCGACGGCGATCCCCTCCGGCAGATAGGGGACGAGGCCGAACAGGTCGTGCTCGTCGGCTCCATAGCCGTGCAGCAGCACCAGCAGCGGCCGTCCGGCGCGCTCTCCGGGCGACCACAGCGTCGCGCCCGCGTCGATCGTGAGGTCATCGCTCATGCGTCCATCCTGCCAGCGCGCCACGCCACTGCCCGCGGGGGTGCTCAGCGCCCCGCGGCGGCACGGTGCGCTCCCTCCCTGGGGAGCCTTGCGTGGTCCGTGGGGTCGGGGAAGGGACGGAAGGCTCCCGCAGCAACGGGATCGGCCCGCCCCTGGTAGAAAAGAGACCATGACGGTGCGCACCCCCGACCCGGACCCCGACGGCGACTACGGGTTCGGCGAGGTGCCGCTCCCGGACGCCAACCCGGCATGGCTGAGCGACGTCGAGCTCGCCGAGGCACGGCGTCGGCTCCCCATGCTCTACGTCGAGGCGGTTCCGGTGCGCACCGACGGGTCCGGGCAGGTCACCGGCATCGGCATCCTGCTGCGCGCCACTCCGCTGGGCGAGATCACCCGCACGATCGTCTCGGGTCGGGTGCGGTACGGCGAGACGGTGCGCGATGCGCTGTTCCGGCACCTGGAGAACGACCTCGGTCCGATGGCGTTCCCCCTGCTCCCGCCGTCGCCTCTGCCGTTCACGGTGGCGGAGTACTTCCCGCTGCCGGGGGTCAGCGCCTTCCATGACGACCGGCAGCACGCCGTGTCGCTCGCCTTCGTGGTGCCGGTGACCGGCACCTGCGAGCCCCGGCAGGACGCCCTCGAGGTGACCTGGTTCACGCCCGAGGAGGCGGCCTCCGACGCGCTCGCCGCCGAGATGGAGGGTGGTCGGGGCGTACTCGTGCGTCAGGCGCTCGCCCACCTGGGCCTGCTGCGCTGACGCCGTGAGGCGAGAGATCGAAACTCACCCTGTCCTCTCGATCCGATTTCCTATAGGATCATGAGAGATGGTTCCCTGACGCGCCACGACGCATGGAGGAGGACGCGATGACGCGCTTGTTCAATGACCCGGACGACTTCGCCACGGAGTCGGCGGCGGGGTTCGTCGCCGCCTCCGCGCGGTGGGTGCGCCCCGTGACGGGCGGTGTGGTCCGGTCCACGCGCGGACCCGAGCCGACGGTCGCGGTCGTCATCGGCGGGGGGAGCGGTCACTATCCGGCGTTCGCGGGCCTGGTCGGCCCGGGCCTCGCGCACGGCGCCGCGATGGGCAACCTGTTCGCCTCGCCCTCTGCGCACCAGGTGCACTCGGTCGCCGCCGCGGCTGACGAGGGCCGCGGCGTGCTGCTGACCTACGGGAACTACGCGGGCGACGTCCTGCACTTCACCCAGGCTCAGGAGCGGCTGCGCGCAGCGGGCGTCGACTGCCGCACCGTGACCGTGACCGACGACATCTCCAGCGCCCCGAAGGGCGAGCGCGAGAAGCGCCGCGGCATCGCCGGCGACCTCGTGGTGTTCAAGGTGGCGGGCGCCGCAGCGGAGGCGGGGCTGGGCCTCGATGACGTCGAGCGCGTCGCGGCCCGATCCAACGACCGCACGCGCACGCTCGGCGTCGCGTTCGGCGGATGCACCCTCCCCGGTGCGTCCGAGCCGCTGTTCACTGTCCCCGAAGGGCGCATGGCGGTCGGCCTCGGCATCCACGGCGAGCCCGGCATCGACGAGACCGACATCCCCACCGCGCAGGGATTGGCGGAGCTGTTCGTGTCCTCCCTGCTCGACGAGGTGCCCGACGGCGTCGACGTCGCCGGTGCGCGCGTCGTGCCGATCCTGAACGGACTGGGCAGCGTCAAGTACGAGGAGCTCTACGTCGTGTACGGCGCGGTGCACCGCCTGCTCGAAGAGGCGGGCATCACGGTGGTCTCCCCGGAGGTCGGCGAGTTCTGCACGAGCTTCGACATGGCCGGGGTGTCGCTCACGCTGCTCTGGCTCGACGAGGAGCTGGAACGGCTGTGGCTCGCGC
>JBASAE010000592.1:0-4487 GCA_049654285.1 Microbacterium sp. | reverse complement strand
GTGCCGACGTGCCAGGTCCTGCGCCTCGGCGCCGGCCGGATCCGCCCCCGTCGCCGCGAGCGCGATCCAGTCGCCGTTGAGGTCGGCGACGCGCTGCTTCCAGCTCGTCCGTTCGGCGTCGGTCATCCCGCGCCACCAACGGTCGCCGTCGGCGTAGGCCTTCTCTCCCCAGCGCTCCTCGACCTCGTCCTTGTACTTCGTGTGGTCGAAACCGTCCAACATGTCCTCTGCCATGAGGGGTCCTCTCTTCTTCAATGCGGTGATGGTGTTCTCGACGGAGGCGATCTGCCTGCCCAGGCGCTCCTGCTCCTGGCGCAGCCAGGACAGGTGGGTCTCGAGCGCGGACTCCTCGGACGCCGCGCGACCGAGCACCTCGCCGATCTGCGGCAGCCCGAGCCCCAGCTCGCGCAGCAGCAGGATGCGCTGTAGGCGCACCAACGCGGTCCCGTCGTAGTGCCGGTACCCGTTGGCGGCGATGCGCGAGGGCGCGAGCAGGCCGATGTCGTCGTAGTGCCGCAGCGTCCGGCTCGTCGTGCCGGCGAGCCGCGCGATCTCCTGGATCGACCAGTCCATGGCATCCTCCTCTCCGTCGTTCTTCACCCACGATAAAAGTTGACGTAGCGTCAATGTCAAGCACGATGCGCACGCTCTAGTCGCTACGGTCGTACTGTGCCTCACACACCCGAAGACTCCAGCGCCCCGCGGCCCACGCATCCGCTCGCGAACACGAACATCGTCCTGCCCAGGCCCACCGTCGACGGGTTCGTCGCCGAGTTCCTGCTGAACCTCGCGCAGGACCGCGGTGTGACGCTGGCCGGCTCCACCGTCGACGACCGCTACGCCGCGCTGGCCCGCACCGTGCGCACGAGGCTCGCCGCCCAGCGCCTCGAGGCCCAGCGCAGGCAGACCGGTGCCAAGACCGTCTGCTACCTCTCCGCCGAGTACCTGCTCGGCCGCCAGCTCGACAACGCGCTGCTCGCGACCGGGCTCACCGAGATCGCGACCGAGGCCCTGGCCGCGTGCGGCATCGACATCTCCGAGCTGCGCGAGCGCGAGGCCGAGCCGGGTCTGGGCAACGGCGGACTGGGTCGGCTGGCCGCCTGCTTCGCCGACTCGCTCGCCACGCTCGGAGTTCCGAGCATCGGTTACGGCATCCGCTACGACTACGGCATCTTCCGCCAGTCGTTCGAGGACGGCCAACAGGTCGAGCATCCCGACCGCTGGCTCGACGGCGGGTCGCCGTGGGAGTTCTCACACCCCGACCGGGCCCGCACGATCTCCTTCGGCGGGCGCGCCGACGATGACGGCTGGACGCCGGAGTGGGCCGTGCGCGCGACACCGAACGACTACATCGTCCCCGGGTTCGGCGGCGGCGCGGGCGTCCTGCGCCTGTGGAGCGCGAGCGCGGAGCATCCGCTCGACCTCCCCGCCTTCAACGCGGGCGACTACGAGCGCGCCGTGCGCGCGAAGACCTTCGCCGACAACATCTCGAAGGTGCTCTACCCGGACGACTCCACCCCGCAGGGGCGCGAGCTGCGCCTGCAGCAGCAGTACTTCTTCGCCGCGGCGTCGATCGGCGACGTCGTCGACGGGATACGGGCGGACGGCGGCTCGATCGAGGAGCTGCCGGAGCGCGTGGTCTTCCAGCTCAACGACACGCACCCGGTGATCGCGGTGCCCGAGCTCATGCGGGTGCTGACCGACGAGCACGGCCTGGAATGGGATGCCGCCTGGGACCTCACGCAGCGTTCATTCGCCTACACCTGCCACACCCTGCTGCCCGAGGCCCTGGAGGTGTGGCCGGTCGCCCTGCTCGGCCGCCTGCTGCCCCGGCACCTGCAGATCGTCTACCGCATCAACGAGGAGTTCCTGGATGCCGTGCGCGAGCGCTTCGGCGACGACGAGCACCGCATCCGGAACATGTCGATCATCTCCGAGGACCAGCAGGTGCGCATGGCGTACCTCGCCACCGTCGCGGGCGCGAAGGTCAACGGCGTGGCTGAGCTGCACTCGCAGCTGTTGCGCGACAAGGTGCTGCCCGACTTCGCCGAGTTCTTCCCGGACAAGTTCACCAGCGTCACGAACGGCGTGACGCCGCGGCGCTTCCTGCGACTCGCCAACCCCGGTCTCTCGGCGCTGATCACCGAGGCGATCGGTACCGGCTGGGAGACCGACCTCGACCGGCTGCGAGAGCTGGAGCCGTTCGCCGCGGACGCCGACTTCCGGGTCGCCTTCGCCGAGGTGAAGGCCGAGAACAAGCACCGCCTGAACGACGTGCTGCGAGCTCGGGACGGCTTCGAGGTCGGCGAGGGACACCTGCTCGACGTCATGGTCAAGCGGCTGCATGAGTACAAGCGTCAGCTGCTCAAGGTGCTGCACATCGTGAGCACCTACGAGGGCGTGCTGTCGGGCCGCATCGAGGCGTCCGAGCTGCAGCCGCGCACCGTGTTGTTCGGCGCGAAGGCCGCGCCGGGCTATGCGATGGCCAAGCGGATCATCCACCTCATGGGCGCGGTCGGCGCGACCGTGACCGCCGACCCCCTGCTCGAGGGGCGCCTGCGGGTGCTGTTCCCGCCGAACTACGACGTCACCTTGGCCGAGCGGGTCATCCCCGCCGCCGACCTGTCGGAGCAGATCTCACTGGCCGGGAAGGAGGCGTCCGGCACCGGCAACATGAAGTTCGCGCTGAACGGCGCGCTCACGGTCGGCACCGACGACGGCGCGAACGTCGAGATCCGTCAGCTGGTCGGCGACGAGAACTTCTTCCTGTTCGGCATGAGCGAGCCGGAGGTCGCCGCGCGGCAGGACGCCGGGTACCGGCCCGGCGACGTCGCGGACGCCGACGAGGAGCTGCGGGCCGCGCTCGACCTGATCTCGTCCGGGATCTTCTCCGGCGGCGACCGCACGGTGTTCGAGCCCATCGTGTCGAACCTGCTGCAGCAGGACGCGTTCATGGTGTTGGCCGACTACCGCTCGTACCTCGATGCGCAGCGGCGCCTGGACGCCGCATACGCGGACCGGGAGGCCTGGACGCGTTCGGCGATCCTCAACGTGGCACGATGCGGCTTCTTCTCATCGGACCGCGCCATCCGCGACTACCTCGAACGCATCTGGATGGCGTGAGCCCACGGATCAAAATGAGACATCGCATGTTGCATCCAGCGACAGGACAGCGGAGTCGATGAGGTAGTTTTGTCGAGGTTTGTAAACGACGCCACCGGAGGGCTCCCCCAATGTATACAGAACCTACGACGTCCAGCGCGCCCGGAATCTCCCGCCGCACCACTCTGAAGGCCGCCGCCTGGTCGGTCCCCGTCGTCGCCGCGGCAGCCGCCGTGCCGGCCTACGCGGCCGTGAGCGAGACGGCAGCGATCCAGGTGATGCTGGGCGGCGGCTCGATCTCCCAAGCCCTGAACGCCGCGAGGACACGCATCGCGAGCCTTCAGCTCACGGCGGTCCAGTTCGAGGTGAGTGGGGCCGATCCCGTGCCGGCCGGTTCGACCCTGATCCTGAAGTGGGACAAGCGCCTGAGCGAGGACATCGCCCCCGCGATCAACGGCTCCGCACTGGTCCCGGTCGCCCCGCTTCTCACCGTCGGCAACCTCATCTCCGGCACCTACACGCTTCCCGAGATCCCCGTCATCGGCGAGCCCACCGGTCGTCTCACGGTCGACCTCGGCTACTTCCCGTCCAGTCCGGGCGACTGGTTCGCCGATGCGGAGGACATCGAGCCGTACACCGCGCTCGTCATGGCGCCTGCCGGCTCCGGCATCGCATCCGGCGAGCACGTCGAGCCGACGATCTACGCCGACACCCACGATCTGGCCTTCGTGGACTCGACCTGGCGGGAGATTCCCGTGGTCGTCGGCGGTACGGCGGCATCGTCCTGGGTCGTGGAGGGTGTGACGGTCCACTCGCAGGGCCCCGGCCCCGTGCCCGCCTACGAGCGCATCGTGATCGAGCTCCCGACGGGTCTCGGCGAGATCGGCGAGGTCCAGGGCCTGGCCGTGAGCATCGACGGGCAGAGCGTGGACGCTCCGCTCATCGACTTCGGCTCCGGAACCTACGGCATCGAGCTGACCGGCGGGCTGCCGGTGAATGCGGAGCTCGTCGCCACCTGGACCACGGTGCTGCCGAGCGGGCCGATCCCCGTGGCATCCGCCGGCTCCGGCTCCGCCTGGTACAACGCGACGCTCGCCGACCGCGACTCCAGCAACGACTCCGTCACCCACGCCTGAGCGGCAACGGCCCGCGCGGACCCGATCGATCGCCACTGACCGATCGGGTCCGCGTGGATCGATCAGAACGCGTGGATCGATCAGAAAGAGACACCCTCTGTTTCACTCCGCGACAAAGCTGGGTGATCTCATGGGGTAGTTTTGTAGCAGTCTGCAAACGACGCCACCGGAGGGCTCCCCCATGCATACAGAACCTACGACGTCCGGCGCGCCCGGAATCTCCCGCCGCACCACTCTGAAGGCCGCCGC